>JAESSM010000015.1 GCA_016764115.1 Bacteroidia bacterium
AATATAGGTGAATTCACTTAAACTGCAAACCTCTATTTTATAGGGGTTTGCATGCTTTTTTACTGCTAACATGCGGATTTAAGGTTGTAATGCGTGCCTATTCCAACCATTCATAATTCTAAAGCCAATTATAATTAATTATTTTTAGTTTTGTCCGATGTCTGAAAAATACAAATTTAATAACCCTGAAGGTGTATATTTTATTACACCAACGATAGTTCATTGGATAGATTTGTTTACAAGAAGAGGATATTGCGATATAATTACAGATTCTTTAGACCATTGTCAGAAGCATAAAGGATTGGTAATTTATGCATGGTGTATAATGCCCAGCCATTTACACCTTATCATTGGTACTAAAGGACTGTGTAGTTTATCAGGAATAGTAAGAGATTTCAAAAAATATACCTCCAAAAAAATCATAAAAGAAATTGGTAATATAAATGAAAGCAGAAAAGAGTGGTTGTTAAAGGGCTTTTCAGTAGCTGGTAAGAATCTTAAACGAATAAAGGACTATAAGGTATGGCAGGATGGAAATCATCCCATAGAACTGGATACCAACAAAATGCAGGATGATCGATTATCATATTTGCACTTTAACCCGGTAGAAGCGGGTTTCGTAATGCATGCCGAAGATTATATGAATAGTTCAGCCCGAGATTATTGTGGAGAAAAAGGGATACTGGAAATTGAACAGATTGGATAATGTTATTGGTTGTGTCACGCATTACAAATGCGCGCCAGTAGTGGACGCTTGCGCTAGTGAGATTCTGCTCGTTCCAATTTTGTACCTTTTAGGTTTACAAAAGATATTTCAAGTTTATAATAATCTATAGATCCTGTTTTAACCCGCGTCATTAACTTATCAATAAATACTGTATCATATTGAAATTCGTAGCAAATTGAGACTTCCTCAAATTTATCCTTATGTTTTTCTTCTTCTGATTTATACAGCCAGACTCCTTCCCCCATCTGTTCATTGTTTTCTATATCGCTTACGATGAATTCACTATAATACGTGAATTCCTTTTTGAGAGATTCTAAGATTTGATTATAGTTTTCTAGGCATTTGTTAAATTCTTCTGGTTCAAACCAAATTTCTAAAGTCATTTTATATAATCTCTTATCTGCAAATCCTAATGAAACAACATTTCGTACTTCACTTTTTATACAATTGTGAGATTTGAATTCAAAATTAACTTCAGATTTATGCACAGAATCTCCATTTAGATATTCGGGATGGTTCCAAGATCCAGGTGTACTTCTGATACGATATACATCCTCGAGAAGATTTAAGGAATTTATAACTTGGAATTTTGTCATGCTAATTTTAACAGGGAACAATAAATTGATAGAGCACTGACCAAACACATTAGTACTTGAGTATAAACCTAAAACTGTTATTATGGTTATGAGTTTTTTCATTCTTGATGCTACAAATTTAGAAGCAGGCCAGACATTTATTAAAATAAGCAAATTTGTAAAGACTTAGCAAATTCTATCCTAACTGGCGCGCATTTGTAATGCGTGTCTATACGCAATTACCTTACTCTAGCTAAAAGCCTTCTCCATCTTAAATTCAGAAGTAAAATGGAAAACAACATCTGCATATTTTTCCTGCATGATCTTTAAAGTCCAGGCAGAATCAGCCATAAAAACAAAATTTTTGTCTTTATCGAGATACATCACTATTGATTTATACTTAATAAACTCCTCTAGTTGTTTCTCGTTATCAGATGTTATCCAACACGCTTTATGGAATTTGATAGGTTGAAATTCGCAGGCTGCTCCGTATTCGTGAAGCAACCTGTGCTTAATTACTTCAAACTGCAGTTCACCAACAGTTCCGATCACTTTTCTATTACTCAAGTCTTGTACAAACAATTGAGCTACACCTTCATCCGTTAATTGGACGATCCCTTTTTCCAATTGCTTGGATTTCATGGGATCGCGATTTACCAATTCCTTGAAAGTTTCGGGAGAGAAGCTAGGTATCCCCTTAAACATGATGTTTTCACCTTCAGTCAAAGTATCACCAATTTTGAAATTACCGGTGTCGTAAAGGCCGATCACATCACCAGGAAAGGCATGGTTAATAATACTTTTGCGTTGTCCAACAAAATTAACCGGGTTAGAAAATTTAAACTTCTTGCTTAATCTCACATGATTGAAGAACTTGTTCCTTTCAAAAGTCCCAGAACAAACTCGTAAAAAGGCTATTCTATCTCTATGTCTCGGATCAACATTGGCATGTATCTTAAACACAAAACCGGTGAATTGATCTTCTGTTGGTTCAACATCTCTTGTATCAGTTGGCCTTCCTGCTGGTGTAGGGGCTATTTCTATAAATTTATCCAGTAGTTCATTTACGCCAAAGTTATTTACAGCACTCCCAAAGAAAACAGGGGCTAATTCACCATTGCGGTAATCTGTAATACTAAATTCATCATAAATACCCTCGATCAATTCAACATCTTCTCGGAGTTTATTAGCATCTTTCTCACCAATATTCTGATCTAAAATGGAGTCATTGATATCCGTAATGGTGACTACATCAGTCTCAATTTCAGTATTATTGCCTTCAAAAAGATTTACACTTTGATCATACAGTTTATATATACCTTTAAATCCTCCTCCAATATTTATGGGCCAACTTAATGGTCTAACTTTAATTTTCAACTTTTCCTCCAATTCGTCAAGAAGGTCAAAAGCATCCCGCCCTTCAAGATCCATCTTATTAATAAAGACAATGACCGGAGTATCACGCATTCGACATACTTCCATCAATCGTTCAGTTTGCTCCTCAACACCTTTTACGCAGTCTATAATTAGTATTACACTATCAACAGCTGTTAAGGTTCTGTATGTGTCCTCCGCAAAATCTTTATGGCCCGGGGTATCTAATAGGTTGATCAGAATTTTATTGTATTCAAAAGCCATTACAGAAGTGGCAACCGAAATCCCTCTTTGCCGCTCGATCTCCATAAAGTCTGAAGCTGCTGTTTTCTTGATCTTATTAGATTTTACTGCACCGGCAGTTTGAATAGCACCACCAAACAACAACAACTTTTCAGTTAAAGTAGTTTTGCCCGCATCAGGGTGACTGATAATCGCAAACGTTCTTCTCTTCTTTATTTCTTGGTCTAAGTTCATTGGGTGTTGGTAATGTCTTTTGTAAAACGAAAGATTTTCAGATCATATAAGGCCTGTTACAAAAGCCCATTTTATGTCATCCTGAAGAATGAAGGATCTTGTCACATATTGATAATCAAGGGACAAGATTTTTCACTACGTTCAAAATGACATCTTTTTTGAAGTTTAAGACAGCCTCGCCTTTAATATTAAGAATTTGTTGAGCTAGTTTTCGGTGATAACAACTTTATCCATCACATCACCTTGCTGAATTTGATCGATAATATCTAATCCTTCACATACTCGACCAAATACAGTATGATTACCGTCTAAATGTTGAGTGCCTTGTCTGCTATGACAAATAAAGAATTGAGATCCTCCGGTATTTCTACCTGCATGTGCCATTGATAATACGCCTCTGTCGTGATATTGATTTTCTCCATCTAATTCGCAGTCAATATTATATCCGGGGCCACCGGCACCATTACCATCAGGACAGCCTCCTTGAATTACAAAATCTGGTAATACCCTGTGAAAAGTTAATCCATTATAATATCCTTTTTCAGCTAAATCAGTGAAGTTTTTAACCGTATTTGGAGCATCGTCTTCAAAAAACTCAATTTTCAATACTCCTTTAGCAGTATGTATTTCAGCATTTTTCATAAGTATAGATTTTATTAATAGATTATTTTGGTGCAAAGATAGGGAATTCAGAGCATTTTTCTAGTGGTGATGTCCACCGGGACCATGAACATGACCGTGATCTAATTCTTCGGTCGTAGCTTCTCTTAGCTCGATTACCTCAACATTAAAGTTTAGAGTTTGATTGGCCAAAGGGTGGTTACCATTGATGGTAACCATTTCATTTTCAATTTTAGTTACTTCTACCTGAACAACTCCATGAGATCCTTCTGCATTGAACATCATTCCAGGCTTAACTTCGGACTCTTTAGGAAAGCTTGATAATGGCATTTCTTGTATCTTATTTTCATCATATTTACCATAAGCATCTTCAGGTGAGATTGATACCTCAAATTTATCTCCTATTTCTTTGCTTTTAAGTGCATCTTCTAACCCTTTAATAACCGAACCTGTTTTTTGTAAAAAGTACAATGGATCACTGTCGATAGATGAATCAATAGTTTCACCTGTATCGTTTGTTAGCGTGTAATGTATACCTATTACTTTCTTAATTTCTTCGTTCATGATCTATAATTTAAAATTTGCGCAAAGATAAAAAAAAAGGGAGCTCAATGGCTCCCTTAGTCTTAAATTTATAACAATTGGATTATAGCAATTCGAACCACATAAATCCACAAGTTGCTTGTACTACATTATAATCTGAATCCAAAGTAACTCTTGCTAAAGGAGCAATTCTTAAAAACATTGGACAAATCGTTCCTGCAGGAAGACATCTAAATGTGTGAAAGAAATACACATAATAATTTCCATCTTGTGATTGCCATACTGATGAACTAACATCACCTGTTCCTGCCAAACATGTTGATTGAACAGCAGCTCGTGCTTTTGCAACTGCTACTACTTCATTTGACTTTTTTAAAACTGCAGTTTGAGCGATAGCTGTTGATCCTAGAACAACCATCATCATTAATACTGTAAATAGCTTTTTCATTTCTTAAATAAGTGTAGTTTAGTTAATTGTTTATTTTATGATACAAAGGTAATTCAAAATTAAGTATTGTATAATTTATTAATAGCGGACTATTTGGAACTTGCCACACCAAGGAGGCAAAACAATGAATTTTACTACTAAATAGGCCTAAAAATTTTAGTCAAAGTAGGGTGCGATTTTGTCACAAGTTGTAAGTAGACTTGTTTTGGAAAACGCAAACTATCTCTTTTTTCTAAAGAATTTCTTTTTTGGGGGAGTTACTTTCCATGATGGGCCTGCACCCAAGTTCTCAGGCGGAGGTAGTTTAAGGATCTCTTTTTCTATCAACTTCTGTATTTTTTGAAAATCGTACATTTCCTCTTCATTGATAAGTGTTATGGCAACTCCGGTACTTTCAGCTCTTGCAGTTCTTCCAATCCTATGTACATAATCTTCAGCATCTCTAGGTACATTATAATTGATCACTAAATTAATATCCTTAACATCAATTCCTCTACTAAGTACATCAGTTGCTACAAGAATACGAGTTTGTTTTGCGCGGAATCGTAACATAATCTCCTCACGTTCGTCCTGCTCAATGTTTGATGACATTTCTTCAATATTGAATTTCTTTCTTTTTAATGACCTGTGAATTTCAGATACATTTTTTTTTGTGGAACCGAATATGATGATGCTCTTATAGTCAGGNTTATCACCNATAAGATCATGTATAAGNTGAATTTTTTGGGCATCATAAACNAAATAAGCTGCCTGNAATACCCCATCGACAGGCTTTGAAGGGGCAATATTTATCTCAAATGGTTTATNAAGGATCTTTTTGGCAAATGCCCTAATTTTAGGAGGCATAGTAGCGCTGAACATTAAGTTTTGCCTTCGTTTTGGCAGATGAGACAAAATTCTCATAATGTCATCATGAAAACCGATATCTAACATTCTGTCAGCTTCATCTAAAACTAAATGGCTGATATTGTCGAAATTTACATAATCAAAATTAAGATGAGCTATGAGCTTACCGGGCGTAGCAATAACAATGTCAACTCCATCGGTAAATGCACGCTTTTGCTGGGTCCAATCTTCACCGTCCCCACCACCATAAATTGCCAATGAGGAGATACCAGTACCATAACATATTCCTTCAATTTGCTCATCGATCTGAATTGCTAATTCTCGAGTCGGAACTACGATCAGTGCTTTAATTTTGTCACTGGGATTTTTAATGAATTTGTCCAGTATTGGTAAAACAAAAGCTGCAGTTTTACCAGTTCCCGTTTGGGCACATCCAATTATATCGGAACCTTTCTTGATTTCTGGTATGGCTTGTTCTTGAATTGGAGTAGCTGTCTCAAAACCCATATAGGATATAGCCTCTAACAGTTGTTGATCCAACCCAAATTCCGTAAAGTTCATGTTTAGTTATTTTGCGCCTGCAATATCAAGTTCACTTTGGTTGCGAAAGGTACATTAATTATGATATAACTATAATAAGTAAATGTGATAATGGATGCAGAGGTTGGTTATTTTTGCTATTCAACAAGACAATTGTACCTTTAGCGCTCTTTTTATTTTTATAAAATTACGTGATATGAATTTGAAATTAAAGGATCTGTTAAGTACTGCATTTTTACTCGTAATGTTCCTGCCTTTACTGTGTTATAGTCAGAATAAAAAGGCAAATAAAGCAATAAATAAAGTTTCATTGAAAAGTGAAATGGATACAATAAGTTATAGTTTAGGAATGCAGCTTGGCAAAAATATCAAAGGTCAGGGAGTTGAAGAAATAAATATTGCTGCTTTAGCAAAAGCAATTAGCGATGTTTATTCAGGTAATTCACGGTTAGTTGATGCAGCTACAGGTCAAAAAATTTGGAACAATTACAAAAAAAAGATAGCGATGACTAAATTTGAAGAAACCATAAAAGTCGGAAAGGACTTTATGGAACAAAACAAAACCAAAGAAGGAGTAATTACTTTATCCAGTGGCATGCAGTACATTGTTCTTACAGAAGGGACAGGTGCAACTCCGGTAGCTACTGATAAGGTTACTACCCATTATCATGGAACTACGATTGATGGTAATGTATTTGATAGTTCTGTTGACAGAGGACAGCCTGCAAGTTTTCCAGTAAGTGGTGTTATCCCTGGTTGGGTAGAAGCATTACAGTTAATGAAAGTAGGAGCGAAATGGAGATTATTTATTCCCCCGAATCTTGCTTACGGTGAAAGAGGAGCCGGACCCAAAATTGGCCCATATTCTACTTTGATATTTGAAGTAGAACTCATATCCATAAACTAGAGATACCTATAGATTTCTGAATTTTTAAGAGTAATAGTTAATTTTTCTTGTTAATTACTTGGATATATGTAGTTCACTACGTATATTTGTGTAGTTAACTACATATATGCTATTATGAGAAAAAATGATTTTGTAAAAGAGCTGGGATATCTAGGTTTCACGATGCGGTTAAAACGCATAAGTGATGCAATGATGCATGAAGGGCGTAGATTATACAGTCATTTGGATGTAGATATTGAACCAAACTGGTATGTGATCTTTAAATTATTAAAATCACGTGGTGCGATGAGTGTAACAGAAATATCAGAAAGTATTATGATGGCTCATCCATCTGTAATAACTATTACAAATAAGATGATGGATGCTGGTTATCTTATCTCTGAAAAGGATGAAAACGATTCTAGGAAAAGAGTATTGGATCTATCTGTACGTGCTTCAAAGAAGTTACCTGAATATGAAAAAATATGGGAAGCAGGAGAGAGTGGTGTTGAAAAGGCCTTGGAAGGGCTCAACGCGTTAGAATTCATATCGATTCTTGAAGATAAATTTTTCAGCAAGGGTTTTATGCAACGTACAATAGAACAATTAAAAATTAAAAAATCATGCTAGTAATGGAGCAAGCAAACGTAGATATTATTGAATTCAAAGACCAATATGCACTTGATTTTGCAACCTTAAACTTTGAGTGGTTAGAAAAGTACTTCCATATCGAAGACTATGACAAGAAAATTTTAACAAATCCTCAAAAATATATCTTGGATCCAGGAGGCCAGATATTGTTTGCAATTGTCGATGATAAAATAGTCGGTACTGTTGCTTTAATAAAAAGGGGAGAAGGAGTTTTTGAACTTGCCAAGATGGCTGTAACTGAAGGTTATAAAGGATTGANANTTGGTCAAAAGTTAATGTACGCNTGTATCGATTACGCAGGACAGCATGGAGTAAAACAATTGTTTCTGGANTCAAATACTAAGCTNGCACCAGCTATTTCTNTATATAATAAAGTTGGCTTTAAGGAAATTCCTGTTCCTGGCGATTCCCCTTATAAAAGATGTAATATCAGAATGGAGCTTGATTTATAATAATGATAGAGGCAATTGCATATATCGCGTTAATGATCAGCCTTGTTTCTATGAGTATGAAGAGTATGATCTATTTGAGGGCTTTTCATGCTTTATCAAGTTTACTGTTTGGTATATATGGTATTTGCATTGATGCATTTCCTTTAATAATTGGAGGATCACTGTTTTTGATCATTCACAGTTACCACATTATTAAAATGTTACGAATAACAAGAGCTTCTTAATGAATGGTAAATTAAATATCAGAGTAGCCGATGAGAAAGATATAGATGCTACTTGGGAAATTTTTAAGGATGTAATCCATGATGGAGATACTTATGTATATCCTACCAATACGTCAAGGAATGAATTTGAAAAGATATGGTTTACAGATAACATCAATACTTATGTTGCTGAATTTGACGATGTAATTATAGGCTCCTTTATCATTAAAGACAATCAACCAGGGCTAGGTTCTCATATTGCAAATGCAAGTTATATGGTTCACTCTCAATATCGTGGCAATCAAATTGGATTAGCAATGGGTGAATATTCTTTAATCGAAGCTAAGGAATTGGGTTATAAAGCAATGCAATTTAACATAGTTGTAAAGAGTAATGTTTCTGCTTTACAGCTCTGGGAAAAACTTGGGTTCCAGATAATAGGAGAGATACCCAATGCCTTCCAACACAAGGAATTGGGACTAACCAATGGTTATATATTGTATAGGAAATTGTAGGCTCCTCTAAATCTTCATTTCTATATGTATATTTGGCTAGCTAATCATGCGAAACCGGCAAGCCTCCCTTTTATTCATTTTTATTACCGCACTCATTGATATCATTGGGGTAGGTATCATTATTCCTATTGTGCCAACACTAATTACTCAGCTTACTGGTTTAGGTTTAAGTGAAGCTGCAGAATATGGCGGTTGGCTCATGGCTTCTTATGCAATTATGCAGTTTTTGTTTGCTCCGGTGTTGGGTTCATTAAGTGATAAATTTGGGCGAAGACCTATACTATTTATTGCATTGTTTGGCCTCGGTGCTGATTACCTTTTCCAAGCATATGCTCCGAGTATTGCATGGTTATTTGTTGGTAGATTATTGGCGGGTTTGTGCGGAGCGAGCATCACGGTCGCAACCGCTTATGTATCCGATATTAGTACATCTGTGACAAAAGCTAAAAATTTTGGAATATTAGGAGCTGCTTTTGGTCTTGGCTTTATTATAGGTCCGGTTATGGGAGGTTTGGCTGCAGCAGAGTGGGGAGTAAAAGCTCCATTTTTTATTGCAGCAGCATTAAGTTTTGCTAATTTATTATTTGGATTATTAATTCTTCCTGAGTCTCTTCCAAAAAATAACCGTAGAAATTTCTCATTGAAAAATGCAAATCCATTGGGTTCGTTGTTGCATCTAAAAAAATATCCCTTGCTTGGAGGACTCATCTTTTCACTTTTTCTAATACACATGGCCGGACAATCCTTACCTGCTACTTGGGTGTATTTTACAGAGCTTCAGTTTCATTGGGATGAAAAAATGGTAGGCCTTTCTCTTGGTGCAGTCGGAGTTCTGGTAACAATCGCACAAGCGGTATTAGTTGGTTGGTCAGTAAAAAAATATGGAAACAAAAAAACGATCATAATAGGAATGACATTGTGGACTTTTGGCCTGGTATGCTTTGCACTTTCCGGAAATACCCTGGCTATTTTCTTGTCAATAATACCATATTGCCTGGGAGGAATTGCAGGCCCAACACTACAAGGAATTATTTCCAACCAGGTTCCGGATAATGAACAAGGCGAATTGCAAGGTTCTATAACCAGTATCATCAGCCTTACAACTATATTAAGTCCACTAATTATGACTTGGATATTTGCCTATTTCACATCAAATCGAACATCGTTATATCTTCCGGGAGCCCCATATTTGCTAGCTGCCTGTTTTATGTTAATAGGGTTTATTCTTGCCGTTAAAACTTTGAATAGGAACAAAGAATTAATCCAGGAGGCATAAGGCTTTGCATATAATAGTATTTACCATATATTTGAGTTAAAACAATTCTTAAACCTTATAAATAATATCATGGGAAAAGGTCAAGACTCTAAGAAAAACGTTAAAAAAGCACCTGCTAAAAGTGCAAAAGAAAAAAAAGCAGAAAAGAGGCTAAAGAAATCTAAAAGAGGTTAATTATTTTCTTGGAAAAATAAGCACAGCACTGTAAATGAAATGATGCAGTGCTATCGCTTTGTACACTTCATATTTGAATGAAAAAAGTATTATATTTTTTAATTATTCTGGTGTTAATCGGTTGTTCAGAATCTTCAAACAAAAAGGGA
>JAESSM010000016.1 GCA_016764115.1 Bacteroidia bacterium
TGAAAAAAAGAAAAACAACAGCAAACCTAAAAATGAAAAGTTTACACAAAACGTTGAACATTTAAACGGTAACGGGCTGGAAATTACCCAAAAGGTTGTTGATACTAATAACCAGGCAAATACTTCCGGCCAAATAAATTCTGTTGATTCTCAGAAGCAGAAAAGTGAAGAAACATCCACACAAAAAGAAGAGGATATTTAATATCTCTCACAACTCCCTATTTCTCAGATCCCATCAATGCAAGATATTACTCCTAAGGAATTAATGTTAAAAAGTATTAGGAAGGCTCTGATCCATAAGTCCGATAATCCATATCCTAAGCTTGATTTTGAAAGCAATGTTTATACCAAATCCGATGAAATATTGGAAATGCGTTTTGCTGAAGAGTTCAATAAAGTCAATGGAGAATTTATCTATTGCGAAAATAGTAAAACTCTACTTGATAACTTAAGGGAGTTGATTTTTGCAAAAAAGTGGAAGGAAATATTCTGCTGGGAGAAATCTGTTCAGGAAGTGCTAAATGAACTGAATATCCAATATTTAAGCGATGATAAGGGCTTGGAAAATGTAGAAGTAGGAATAACACTTTGCGAATGCTTGGTGGCAAGAACAGGTTCAATTTTAGTTTCATCCAAACAACTTGCGGGTAGAAGATTAACAATATATCCTCCAAGTCATGTTGTAATTGCAAAAGTTTCCCAGCTCGTTGAAGATATCGGTGATGGTTTGAAAGTAATAAAAAACAAGTATAATAATTCATTGCCTACAATGATCACAAATGTGGCAGGTCCAAGTAGAACAGCCGACATTGAAAAAACGCTTGTTCTGGGTGCGCATGGTCCAAAAGAATTATTTGTTTTATTAGTGGATGACAAAAATTCTAGTAAGTGATACCCGGAAAGGATTGGGTTAAAGTATTTAGTTCAAATCAACAATTTCAAGTTGAATTGATGAAGGGAGTACTGGAAAACAATGGAATTGACTCAGTAGTGATAAATAAGCAAGATTCCTTGTATATGAATTTTGGGGAGGTAGAATTGTACACACTAAAATCATTTGGGGAAAAAGCTGTTCAACTGATTACTATGCAAAAAATATGAGCAACCTGGTACAAAGATCAATAACAGGAATACTTTTTGTTGTATTGCTTGTTGGAGCTACAGTTTGGAACCAATGGTCTTTTGTTGTGATGTTTATGCTTATTACTTCTATAAGTTTGTGGGAGTTTTATAAGATAACAGAGCAGCAGAAAATTTTTCCACAAAAAATATATGGTATACTATTGGGATTGGCCGTTTTCTTGTCATGCAACCAATACTTATCAAATGGACACAACCCAACATTCTTGATAGCAATTGTTCCGTTATTATTCTTGATTTTTATATTTGAATTATATCGTAAATCAGACAATCCGTTCTCAAATATTTCATTTACAATTATAGGATTACTTCTAATTGCTGTACCGTTTGCTGCGTTGAATTATTTAGCTTTTGGAAGAGACGGTCAATATCAGTCGGAAATGTTAATTGGTTATTTCCTTTTATTATGGACAAATGATACCGCTGCTTATTTTATAGGTTCCAAATTTGGTGAGCATCGATTATTTGAAAGAATATCTCCTAAAAAATCCTGGGAAGGATTTTGGAGTGGCTTTGTATTTAATTTGCTGATTGCATATGTGATTTCTCAATACATCAATACCCTCAATCTATACCAGTGGTTGACTATGGCAGTTATTGTTACTGTTGCGGGTACCTATGGAGATTTAGTGGAATCATCGTTTAAAAGGAGCATTAACTATAAGGATTCCGGAAATATTTTACCTGGGCATGGTGGGATTTTGGATAGGTTTGATAGTTTACTTTTATCGGCCCCCTTTGTAGCTGTTTATCTGTATGTTATAAATAATTATGATTTATTATAACAAAGTCATATAGATTGTGACATGGTTGTAGTTTTAATAAAATATTTATGAGAATCAATCAATTATTTAGTTAATTTTGTGTTCCTTTTTCAAAAAGGGTTAAATGAATATGAATTACAAATAAATAATGTGACATGGAAACAACAATGGAGAAAAGAATTGCTAAAACCCCTTCGGTAAAAACAGCAAAGAAAGCCCTGCAGGGAGATTCCGAGTTTAGAGAATTCATGAGTTTAATGATTGAACGAAATCCGGGAGAAACAGAATATATTCAAGCGATAGAGGAGGTTGCCTTATCCTTAGTTCCTTTTATGAGGGCTAATACCAAGTATTTAAATGCTAAAATACTTGAAAGAATGTGCGAACCCGAAAGAGTATTTATATTCAGAGTTCCCTGGATGAATGATAAATGCGAATACCAAGTAAACAGAGGATTTAGAGTTCAAATGAACAGTGCCATTGGGGCTTATAAGGGTGGTTTAAGATTACACCCGACAGTTAATTTGAGCATATTGAAATTTCTTGCTTTTGAACAAATTTTCAAGAATAGTCTTACCGGTCTTCCAATGGGAGCAGGGAAAGGTGGTTCTAATTTTGACCCTAAAGGAAAATCAGATAATGAAGTAATGAGNTTTTGCCAAAGTTACATGACAGAACTTCAAAAATATATCGGACATAACCAAGATATACCTGCGGGAGATATCGGAACTGGAGGAAGAGAGATTGGATATTTGTTCGGACAGTATAAAAGACTAAGTGGTGTATTTGTTGGGGTATTGACTGGTAAAGATCTTTCTTATGGAGGAAGCCTGATACGTCCTGAAGCTACAGGTTATGGCAGCGTTTATTTTGCTGAAGAGATGTTAAAATCAATTGGAGAATCATTAAGTGGTAAAACTTGTGTTGTATCGGGATCTGGTAATGTTGCTCAGTATACAGTTCAAAAAGTATTGCAATTAGGAGGGAAAGTGGTTACACTTTCAGATTCAAGAGGTTTTATTTATGACAAAGATGGTTTTGATGATGAAAAGTTAGCGTTTGTAATGGATCTCAAAAATAAGAAGCGTGGAAGAATTTCTGAATATGCAGAGAAATACGGTGTTGAGTATTATGAAGGCAAAAAACCTTGGTCGGTTCCATGTGAGGTAGCGTTCCCGTCAGCTACACAAAACGAGATATCTGAAAATAATGCAAGGGAGTTAATAAAAAATGGTTGTAAAACTATTTCTGAAGGAGCGAATATGCCATCATCTCCTGGAGCGGTTCAGACTTTTATTAATGCCAAAGTTTTGTATGGACCAGGTAAAGCTGCGAATGCAGGTGGTGTTGCAGTGTCAGGACTTGAAATGGCTCAAAATCAATCCAAATCACATTGGACAAGAGAAGAAGTTGACAATAGACTACATGATATCATGATTGAAATACATCACAAATGTGTTGAGTATGGTAAAAAAGATGGTTTTGTGAATTATGTAGATGGCGCAAACATTGCCGGTTTTGTTAAAGTTGCTGATGCTATGTTAGCTCAGGGGTTGGTATAGCTCTTAAATAACAATCTAAAACTTTTATTAGAGTAATCCGTTAGTACGCTTAATTCGGATTACTCTTTTTATTTGTCTAAAATTATGCGTTTACATAAAGAAGGGCGGTCGACCTTGATAATTGTCGGTATGGTGTTAATTGTTAGTAATGCTCTTTTGTATTACAATGTTACCTGCGTAAATGTAACTCAAATCGTATCCATCGTTTTTTCAGCCTTTCTATTTTCCCTTTTTCTTAATTTTTTCAGAAATCCCAAAAGAACATCTAACGCATCCGCTAATGATGTAATTGCTCCTGCAGATGGTGAAATTGTTGTAATTGAAAAAGTTGTAGAAGATGAATATTTCAATGATGAGAGGCTACAGTTATCCATTTTTATGTCCCCTTTTGATGTTCATGTAAATAGAAACCCTATATCGGGGATAATTTCTTATTTTAAATATCATCCCGGGAAATATCTTATGGCATTTAATCCAAAATCATCTACAGAAAATGAAAAGACAAGTATTGTCATTAAATCTGAAAATGGATTAGAGGTTTTAATGAGACAAATTGCTGGTTTTTTAGCACGCAGGATCGTATGTTATGTCAAGGAGTCTGACACTGTACAGCAGGGAGAAGACTATGGTTTTATCAAGTTCGGTTCCAGGATTGATCTGTTACTTCCTGTAAATACAAAGATCAATGTTGAGTTGAAGGAAAAAGTAAGGGGAGGGGAAACAGTAATCGCTGAGCTTTCTAACTAACTTTACATGTGTGCTGGAATTAACAAGTCAATTTCCTTATAAGGCATACTGCAAATCTCACTTATGTATTTATTTGTAAGGTTCCCTTTGTATAAATAAACTCCATGCCTTGCACCAGCTTTTTCCCATAGCATATTTTTGATTCCACCTGATTCTCCGATATTCAATAGAATTGGAGTAAAAATATTGCTTAAGCCATAGGATGCTGTTCTTGAAACTCTTGATGCAATATTAGGAACACAGTAATGGATTACATCATGCATTTTAAATACAGGATTTGTATGGGTGGTCACTTTAGAAGTTTCAAAACACCCTCCCTGATCGACACTAACATCAATTATTACTGAGCCAGCTTTCATATTTTGAACCATTGCTTCAGTAACTACGCATGGGCTCCTTCCTAGATCAGCATGAATTGCACCGATAACAACATCGGCAGTTTTCAGTGCTTTTTCAATAATTATAGGATACATCACAGAAGTGAAAATCCTTTCGTTGATGTCATTTTGAAGCCTTCTTAATTTATAGATATTGGTGTCAAAAACTTTTACTCCTGCTCCCAATCCAAGAGAAGCTCTTGTGGCAAATTCTCCAACTGTTCCTGCTCCAAGAATCACAACATCGGTTGGAGGAATTCCGGAAATGCCTCCCAATAACTGTCCTTTTCCTTGATTTTCATTACTTAAGTATTCAGCAGCGATAAGAATAGCAGTTCCTCCTGCAATTTCACTCATAGATCTAATTACTGGAAAAGTACCATCTTCATCTTTAATATACTCATAAGCAATAGCGGTAATTTTTTTAGCCAGTAATGATTCTATATGTTCCTTTTTTAAAGTAGAAAGTTGAAGTGCTGAAATAAGGGTTTGTTCCACCTGCATCATTTTAATTTCCTCTAATGATGGAGGCTCCACTTTCATGATTATGTCAGCTTTAAAAACATCTTCGGGGCCATAAGCAATCTGAGCGCCCTTTTCACTATAATCGCTATCAATAAAATTAGCATTTTTACCTGCATTGGATTCGATAGTAACCATATGCCCATTATTGACTAGCAACCCAGCAGCTTGTGGTGTAACAGCTACACGATTTTCCTGAAACGAAGTTTCTTTGGGAATTCCGATATGTAGACTTTTATCCTTTTTTTTAACCTCAAGCATTGCTTCCTGAGGCATGAGGCTTGCCTGCTTGGCTAATTCTGCAAATCCTTTCTTGGAGTCTTCGGCCATCCTTTTTAGATATTAAAGAAATAGTTTAAATTAAGATTAACATATTTATACGGAAACACCGTCCAAAAGTTTGTTCAAGTAGAGAATTTATTGATGAAAGATAATCCTGGAATTATTATCATTCTTCATCTCAATCTTTAAAGTGTCTGGCGGAAGTAAGCTAACTATCTTTTCTGGCCACTCAATGAAACAATAACAACCACTGTACAAGTATTCATCAAGTCCAATGTCAATTGCTTCGGTTTCTTTATCAATACGGAAAAAATCCATGTGGTAAATAGATGCTTGAGTTTCATCTATTTTATATTCGTTGACAATAGAAAAAGTAGGGCTGCTAGCATTGTCATTACTACCAAGTGATTTGCAAATTGCTTTAATAAAAGTGGTTTTCCCAACGCCCATTTCACCATAAAATAGGAATATCCGTTGGTCTGAATATCGCTTTAATAAGTATTTAGCAGCATTTTCCAATGCCGAAACATCCTTACAAATGATGGGTTCAGACATGTAAAAAATGAATTACTTGTTGGTGAGATTAATTACCGGGATCAACATTTCCTCGAGTGAGATTCCTCCATGTTGGAAAGTGTCATTGTAGAATTTGACGAAATGATTATAGTTGTTTGGATAGACAAAGAACTTGTCTTCTTTTGCAAAAATATAAGATGAATTGATATGTTTTTGTGGTAAATAACTGTTTTTCGGATTGGTTATCGACAAGACATCTTTGGGATCATATTGCAGTTGTTTTCCATGCTTATATCTTAAATTAGAAGTAGTGTTTCTATCTCCAATTACTTTTGATGGAGATGATACTCTGATGCTTCCGTGGTCCGTAGTAATGATCAATTTTACATTATATTCAGAAATTCTCTTTAGTGCTTCTAAAAGAGGAGAGTGTTCCAACCATGATAATGTTATAGATCTATAAGCAGCTTCATTGCTTGCCAGTTCTTTGATGATCTCCATATCAGTACGTGCATGCGACAGCATATCTACAAAGTTGTAAATGATAACAT
>JAESSM010000001.1 GCA_016764115.1 Bacteroidia bacterium
TCCCCTTTGGGGCGGAGGGGGAATAAAAGAATCGAGCCTAGCGAGTTCCTTTTCTTTTCCAGTATGTATGCAAAGATCCCGCATGATCTCGCAAATCCCAAGAACTTTCGCGGCATAAACCGTTTCGCTGCGCTTCTCTATTTATTCCACGATTTCTTGTGCTTTACTCCATCATTGCAAGGTTTGTGGCTTACATTCTAAAGAAGAAAAACTGTGGTCAACTAAACCAAATATCATTAGAATCCTACCGGATATACAATGAGTACTTATACCTATACCGCATTACATGCCAATAACTTAGCTTTGCCGCGGGGTTAGCTGAAAACCCATAAATAGAGTAGGCACACACTAAATAAATAACAGATTATGAAAAAAATAATTTTTTCAATTACGGCAATCACAGCTTTAATGTTTTCAGCTTGTGAAAAAGATCAGATTACAGAACCTATTAAGACAGATAATCAAATTCAACTTAAAAAAGGCGGGCAAGGACCAAATGAAATTGCTCTACTTAATATATTAGAACACGTAGGCCCAAATCATAAAATGGTAGCTAAAAGATTGTTAAATGAGGCGCCAATGTCTATGAGTGTTACTACTAAGTTTTTAGAGAAAACAGCATCTTTTTCAGGGTTTGAACAAGAAGCGGTATTGTTAGCTAGCGCAGGTTACTCAAGTGAAATGCTAATACATATGATAAACAGTAATATGGAAGATGATATTCTTAAAAACGTAATGGTAATGAGTAATCCTCTCTCAAATGAAGTAGAGATGGAGCTTCAAACTAAAAGACCACATATTTCACTTCCCGATGTATCGGTAGGTCCAAATAAACAAATCGGCTTTGATTTTCACTCGAAGCAATTAGTTATTGCAGATGATATTACAATAGAAGAAACTGGTAAAAATACTACTGTAATTACAATTACTAATATGCAAACAAGACCGATGGCTAAAACAGCAAGCAATAATGAACATGAAACCCTTAAAGATGGTTGTGGCGGCTCAAAGTGGGTTTGCGGAATACAATCTATGATACATCATGCTGGAGATAGAACGACTCTTACTTGCTACGGGAAAACAGAAAAATGCTTTAAAGATCGAGTAAACTAACTAAGCAGTTCTTTTCCTATAAGTGCGGTTTAATTGTAATTTTGATATAATGAGGACTATAAAATGTATCGTTTTCCTTTTACTCTTTTCTTTAACCTGGTTGGTTGGGTTTGGACAGAAAAGAACACTTACTAATCCTCTTTGGGTTAGCGTTGTGAAATTCGATTCAATCATAGGAGCAGGCTATAAACAAATTTATATGCAACTGTGTGATACGACCATCGAAAGTAAAGTAAACGAAACCTCTACAGTTACTTTTCTCAATGCGATTATTGATAATATACAGCATTGTAGATATGAACATCAACTACAAAATGATAGCATAAGAAAGACTATTGTTAGTACTAAGAAAAGGATTTATACTATACAGTTATTGATGCAAATGCAAAAGCAGTATGGAAATTCAATCAGTACGACAACAGAAGGGTTCTTTTGGAAAACAACAACTTACAAATGGAAGCCTGTTAAGCATCCCCATCACGGTAAGATTAATATAGTGGTAACAACTAAGCGAAAAACTAAAAAAGGTGTTGCAACATTGAGTTGGGATGACTAACAGTTAACGACATAATTTATAAAAAAGCCCTGGAGTAATCTAGGGCTTTTTTGTGTCGTATTTACTGATTTGACAGAGGTTTATTTAACCTGAAAGAGATAATAAAGAGGTCGATATCAGCTTGTAAGATCCAGTAAATACGTTGATAAAAAAAGACCCCAAATAGGGGCCTTCTTCCGTTGGCTAAAAGTTGCTTCTCAGCAGAGCTTCAGCGGATCAAATATAGTATAATTTGAAACATTTTCATATATTTATCGAATAAATAGGTATAGCTCACTAGACTTATATACATAAATCGTGAGCTCTACGAGGTTTTTTAAGAAAATGGCAAAGGCAGTATTTCAAATAGATAAAGGCACTGGTTCTGGCTCTGGTTTGGGTAATCACATCGACCGCGCACCAGGTCGTGAACACTCCTATCCTAATGCCGATTTAAGCAAAACAAAAGACAACGAAAATTACATCTTTAATGATCATTGTCGAAAGCCACTTGCCCAGGCAATCAAGGATCGAATTTCGGAAGGTTATAATGGCAAAAGAGTGATTCGAAATGATGCTGTTAAATACCTAAAAATAATTTTGAGTGGATCGCGAGATGCAATGCATAAAATTTGTGAAAACCCAAAAGCAAAAGAGTATTGGATTCAGCAGAACCAGAAATTTATTGTCCAGACATATGGAGAAGCTAATGTTGTTCGGTTTACGGTTCATTTAGACGAAACCACACCTCATATTCATGCTGTTGTAGTTCCATTAACCAAAGACGGCAGACTTTCAGCAAAAGAAATTATTGGGAATAAAGGTAAAATGAAAGCCACCCACGATAAATATCATGAGTATATCAAGAAATTAGGTTTAGAACGTGGCCTTAAATCAACGCTTAGCAACGAGAAGCCTAGTGCAAAAACACTAGATGAATTCTACACCCAGATCAACAGAGCAGACAAGGTTAGGGATGTTGAATTGCCTATTCCTAAGATAGAAAAGCCGAGTAAGCTAGATATGTTCTCCTTGGAGAAGTGGACTCAGCGGACAAATGATAAAATTCAGGAGCAGCTGCAGGAAACAGTTAAGGACATGAAAGATCAATTAAGCATGAAGGCATTTAGAACGATTAGAGAGGTTCAACAGCTAGAAAAGTACCGAACTGACCAAAATCTCTTTAAAGAGCTTAAAAATGATAATACTAAGCTTAAATCGACAAATAAAGAACTCCATGATAGTATTGAAAACGTAGAAAAGGTTTCTATTGCTAAACGAGATAAACAGTGGCACAATTCACTTTCCCAAAGTGGCTTAGAAATGGATGATGATGGCAATATCAATATCAAAAAAAGTCGTGGCCACGACAAAGGAAGAAGCGTATGATAGCTTTACTTGCAATACCTTTAATTTATCTAGCTTACAGGTCTTTTGTACTTAATTTCATAGGAAAACATCTTAGCATTTTATGCGATCAAGCAAACAACGGAGACATACCAGGAGACCAAATTCCTCGAAAAGCTAATTTCTGGATTGTTGTTCATTGGTCTGCCTTTGTAATAATGATTCTCGGAGTTTTTCTATGCGTCCTCTTATCCTTCTTTTGTTGAGGAAAATCTGCCTAGCGGCGCGCGAAATAATAACTTGTGTTCGTGTGATATTAAACGCTGACTACCCTGTGATTTTAGAAAGCTACGCCCTCTAAAAAAACAGGGTAATATAAGATATAAGAAGTAAAAGGGGTTAACTGATTGATAATCAGTATGCCTTATTCTAAGGGTATTAGATTCTCACTCTAAGGGTGTTAGACTCTCACTCTAAAAAAATACTGGTTTTTTTAGAGTATCGGTTTCTTTTTATTACATTAGCAGTATTATAAAACGTTACAATTTTTAGACTATGAGTTTCAAATTAAGCAAGTACAGCAAGAATAGCACTAATCCTTTTCTAGAAGATGCAATCGAAAAAATACAAGGAAACGTAGCTAAAAAGTATAAAAACGCTAGTAACACGGGAGAAAAAGCAATACTCAAAGCTATAGATCATAATGGAGAATTATTAGGACATACAACGTTTGTAAGGCAAATAGAAGTAGATGAAGAACAATTCACCAAAATATATTTATCTCAGTTTAGCCACTTTTGGGGGTTAGGAAAACAAGCAATAAAAGTATTTGGATATGTAATGACTAAGCTTCAACCAAAACAAGATATGTTTATGTTCATAATGAGTGAAGCTATGGAACATTCAGGCTATAAAGGAGAAAGCTCAATATTTATTGGACTAGGGGATTTAGTAGAAAACAAGATTATAGCCAGAGGCCCAACCGACAGTATTTACTATATAAATCCTATGGTTGCTTTTAATGGTAGTAGAGTGACGTTCGCTAAAACATACGTCAAAAAGCGAATGAAAAACAAAGGTATCGACCCTAATCAAACATCCTTAATGGGTTTATTAGACCAAGAACGCCCTGAATTAAAAGAAAACCAAGAGTTCAATGAAAAGGCGTAAAAAATCATTCTTCACACCTAAAGTTCAAGCTGCATTAGAAGCTAAAGCCAAGATTGTCAAGAAAGAAAACGAAGCTGTAGCAAGACGGAAAGAGTTTTGTGTTTCAGAAGTTTTCTTGTCAGCTTGTTTCTGGGATTCTGACGCGTCTAAGTTGTCTTGGGCAGATAACCGAGGTTTTATTATCGCAAGAGCTTTCTATTTTACCGGTAAGGACAATTTCCAAGAAACAATAGATCTAGTCGAAAGGTTTTATACTGCTGGAGAAATCACCTGGGCCATTAGAACCACTCCAGAAAATATCGGCAGCATAGTAAAGGATCTTGTTGCTGATCACTACCGCAATACCCCTTCTTAAAAACTTCTTTTGTTGAGAGAAAATCTGTTCCCCTTTGGGGCGGAGGGGGAATAAAAGAATCGAGCCTAGCGAGTTCCTTTTCTTTTCCAGTATGTATGCAAAGATCCCGCATGATCTCGCAAATCCCAAGAACTTTCGCGGCATAAACCGTTTCGCTACGCTTTTCTATTTATTCCACGATTTCTAAGGTTTGTGGCTTACATTCTAAAGAAGAAAAACTGTTGTCAATTAAACCGAATATCATTGGAACGCTACCGGATATACAATCATTTAAAACTGTGTATTTATACTATATCATTTTACATATCAAAGCTTTAGATTTGCGCGGGAGTTAAGCCGAAAAGCCATAAGTGAGTAGGTAAATACACTTAATTAAATACAAACAGAGATGAAAAAATTCTTTTTTCAATTGCAGCAATCACAGCTTTAACTTTTTCAGCTTGTGAGAAAGATCTAACTGAAACAGCGTCTAACACCTCTAAAGTAGAGTTAAGTGCTCAACAATTAGGAGAGATTCACAACCTAGCAATGACAAACTATTTAGAAAATTTTAACCCGAAAGAGGTTGAAGACATAAACAAGTTAAAAGACGAAAGCTCTAGCTTCAATATGAAATTCCTTTGAACGTCAAGTTCCATCATTCAAATCATCTACAGATAATCTTACTGAATTTAGAATGTATTATAACACTTCAGATCTTGCCAAAAAATTCTTTGCAGGAAAACATAATGAAATTGGCAAGGGCAATCCTAATGATTTATTGGATGCTCCTGAAATGGAAATAGAAGATAAATCTGCATAGCTATATGACAACAACGTAATTAATATGAGTCAAAAAGTGATTCTTGACGAGCTTATGGAGTCATGTAAAAACAGTTGTGATGGTTCAATGACAGACCAAGAGTTTAAAAATCAATTAGATAATTATAAAACTGAAATTAACGGAATGTCAGAAACTGACCACCCAATAGGTAAGCTTTACATTGAATCAGTAGTTGAGATAGGAATTAACTCTCACAATTGGTGGAGCGCAAACATTCCTACAATTGCCATGGCTAATTCTAATGGCAATGCCGGAGGAGGATCAGGTGATTACGGAATAGTCCCATGGGTAGCAGCAGATATAATTGGCGGAGCTGTAGGTGGTTTCATAGCTATTGTGCACTCAGGTGCTGATTCAGGGTTTACAGAACCTGTTGATGCAGGCGCTGTCGCTTGGGGCATTTTAGGAGGTGCTGTTTTAGGATCAACAGGAATTGTAGGTAGATTAGGGAAGTTATTTGCTTGGTAGTTATGAAAATGTTAGTTTTTTATGCCAAATTTATGATCCCTTGTGCAATGTTAGGACTCTTATTGGACTTATATGTATTTGAGACAAAGTTTGTCGCTTATGTTGGAATATTTATCGGTTCTGTAATTGCATCAGCCCGATTACCTAAAAAGGAGAAATGATGAAAAAGCTAAATTAGAAATGGTTTGGGAAGAGTAGATTAAATCATTCTAAAGCCCGGGCTTATGCCGGGTTTTTTTATGCTCTAAATTTATCAATTACGATAGTTATAGATCGATAGGTAAGGCGATAAAAAAAAGACCCCATATGAGGATTCAATAGGGGCCTTCTTCCGTTGTCAATGACGGAGTAAGACGGCCATTTCTAGTTGAGAAATATGGGTTGTTTTCAATTACATCAACTGGGAGTTTAATGCCCGTAGAAATTCGTGTTCGGCTTTTGTTTTGGTAATGTATTTTTACATAACCAATATGTATTATAACTCTTGATGTTGATTTGGCCATACCCGAAAGATACCCAAAAAACCATAAATGGCATCAGTAAATCGACACTAAAATGACAAGTTGTAAAACGTTAAAAGCCCTGTAATGTCTATAAACAGGGGTAAACATGAAAAATAAGCGCGTATTGTAAAATGATATTGCAAAGTGAGATTAGGTCGTCCGTGACCTCCAGATAATAGCGAAAACCCTTCTGAATCCCTTGCTGTCATTGACGGTGAGGGGTTTTTGGTTTTTAGGAAGAGGTGTTTTTGTAGCAGATTTATAGCATGTTTTTGGGAAAGGGGGGTTAAGGAAAGTTTAAGGGAAGTGTGGTGGATTTGACATATTTCCGGATAGCAAGCGTTTGATTTAGATTTTTACCCCAATAACCCATTCGACTCGGCTTTCACACAGGCTGGCCCACTTGTCCACCGGACAAATGTCCCGCTCAGGGCAGGCTGTTTCATAGCTTAACACCTATTACACAAACATCGTCCATCAGTCACACGCAGGAGTTGCTGTGGCACTACAAGCTATTCATCTAAAAAATTGAAATTATTAGAGGAGTAACTGAAATAAATACAATTACCCTTAAAGTTATGGCTACACCTCTAAAAAACTCGAATTATTAGAGGTATTAATGAAAACAGTAGCCATATTAGTGGTATTATTGCGATACCTCTAATTAATTGAAATTATTAGAGGGGTTTGCTATATTCTTAAATACGAGATAAATAATGAGCGAAAAATACGATAGGAATAAACCATTTAACCACTTACCATTACTTCCTCCCATAGAGCAAGTATCTATTGATATGGAAATTATGGCAAAAGCAGTCAGGGCAAGTACAGCATTAGGAAAACTAGACGGTATCGTGCATAAACTTCCTAACCCAGAAATGCTAATAAACACAATAGCGCTGAGAGAAGCGAAAGATTCATCTGCAATAGAAAACATTTTTACTACTAATGATGATTTGTATCAATCCTTAGTGATTGAATCTCAATCAACAGACGCCAATGCCAAGGAAGTACTAAACTACAGGGAAGCCCTCGATATTGGGATTGACATGCAGAAAGCCAAAGGTGAAATTGACTTAGAAACGATAATTGCTATCTATCAAAAAGTTAAAGGAACAACACTGGATATTCGTTCGCCAATAGAAGACGTTCAAATAATCAAAGGAGGAGATACATTAGGAAGCGGACGTGTGGTCTACACCCCTCCGAGAGGCAAAGGAATAATTGAAGAGAAGCTAGCAAATTGGATAGAATTCTACAATGACGACAAGAAATATGACTACGTAGCACTTATAAAAATGGCAATGCTCCATTATCAATTTGAAGCAATCCATCCATTTAGTGATGGAAATGGAAGAACCGGACGAATACTTAATATATTGCTACTGCTACAAAAAAGCATGTTGGAAAGCCCCATATTATACTTGTCTGCTTTTATTATAAATGATAAAAACGACTACTACTTTAATTTGGGCGGCGTCACGGAAAGGTTTGCGTGGAAAACATGGATAAAGTATATTCTTGAGGGAGTTGAACAAACAGGTTATTACACCATACAACTCGTAGAGAAGATTGATGATTTAAAAAAGAGAATGACTGAATATATGCTTGCCGAGGATTCTTCTTTCAGTCAAGAAATTATTAAATTAATATTCATTCAACCTTATATTCGAGCGCAGAATGTTTTAGATGCTCCAGAGTGTGGAATAAAAACATGGCAAACAGCAAATAATAAGCTTACAGACTTACATAACCTCAAGCTTTTAGATAAAAAGAAAATTGGAAGAGAAACGATATATATTAATCACCAACTGATAAGTATTCTTTCCAAAGATTAATTAGCTCTTCCAGTGCACTAAAGTCCAAGTACGTTTATTTTGTTTGGACGTAAATTGGTTTACCGGGGATCGACAGAGTCATTAATTTGGATTAATTTTGTGGGTAATTTAGTCTAATCTCATCTTGTTTTAGGCCATTTTCAATTTAACCCGCATTCTTTTTAACTTATAAGCAAGGCAGACCAGTCCGCACTCATTATCTATGTTTTCTCCCATTAACGAAAACCTGTTAAGGCCTAGAACCTCTTTTATTATACCAAAAACAGGTTCTACAATATGTTTGCAACTTATCAGTGTTTGATTGATCAAGAGAAATTGAAAAATGTTAAATCTATCATACTTTTATTTCCATAGCAGATTTATAGCCTGTTTTTGGAAAATGGGGTTAAAGAAAGTTTAAGGGAAGTGTTGGGGTTTTGACATATTGCAGGATAGCACGCCGTTGATTTAGATTTTTACTCCGATGACGCAAACATCGTCTACTTGTTCTGTATCTTGCCTCCAATCATCAAACTCCTTTAAGAGCAATTCCTTTTGAGTTTCCATTGGTTGGTCCGCAATTGTAAACAAGAATTTCTTCAATCTCTTACTCATGTACTTCTTCAGTTTCTCACCGCCAAACTGGTCAGGAAATCCATCTGTGAATGTATAAACTTGGTCACCTTTTTCTAATTTAATTGTATGTGATTTAAACGGAGTCATTAGAGTATACTTACCAATAGGTTGCTTATCGGCTTTGATTTCGGTGATGGTGTAATGGCCATCTTCTGAAGTAGTTTCACGGTAATTGCCTTCGCCCTCTTCCCCCGCCCTGAAGGGTGTCCCCTCGCGCGATGGCGTACCCTTTAGGGCTAGGGAAGAGCCTGGCCTTAAAACCCACAGCGGATTATTCGCTCCCGAATATTCCAATGTCAAATCAGGATGAAGAATACATAATGAGATATCCATACCATCTTTCATTTCCA
>JAESSM010000153.1 GCA_016764115.1 Bacteroidia bacterium
TTTTTGATTCTTCTACAGATATTTTTGTAAGATTTTCTATTGCCTTATTGTAATATTCGTCAATCGCATTCTCTGTGATGGTTTTAATTTTCAATTGGTCATAAATTGCCGTGATCATTTCAACTTTTTGTTCATTCTCTTTTGATTTTAACCAACTATTGAGCTCTTCAGAAATTGAATTTTGCGACAATTCAAGGGCTTTGATCAGTAGATAAGTTTTCTTGTTGGCAATAATGTCACCTCCGACTTGTTTGCCGAATTTACCTGATTCACCGTATACATCTAATAGGTCATCCTTAAGTTGGAATGCAATCCCAATATTGATCCCGAAATTATACAACTCCTGCGCATCAGCATCGGAAGCATTGCCAATGAAAGCTCCTAATTTCAAACTGCAGGCGAGTAATGTTGCAGTTTTTGCCTGAATCATTTGTATGTATTCCTCAATTGATACATCATTGCGGTCTTCAAAATTCATATCATACTGCTGGCCTTCGCAAACTATCAATGCAGATCGGTTAAAAAGGTCCAGTACCTCTTTTAGAATATCGTTTTTAACTTTTGAAATGTACTGAACGGATTTGACGAACATTGCATCTCCTGAAAGAATTGCAATATTAGTATTCCACTTTTCGTGAACAGTTGGTTTGGATCTTCGCAATGGAGCGTTGTCCATTATGTCATCATGAAGTAAGGTAAAATTGTGAAACATTTCAATGCCAATAGCAGGATCAATAGCTTGATCAATATCTCCATCAAACATTTCACAACCAAGTAAAACCAACGTTGGGCGAATTCGTTTTCCGCCTAATGATAGTATGTATGAAATGGGTTCATAAAGTTCCTTTGGGTTTTCAGTGTATTCAATTGATGTTAAGGCATTTTCAATTTTACTGCTCAATGTTTCTGTATCTATCATTGCTTCTTTACTTAAATCAATTCAAAATCAATGTACTTTTTTATTAAGTCTATATTTTTAACTCTAACTTTAACGGGATCACCCAGTTGGTATTTTTTTCGGTTCCTTAATCCGATTATACAATAATTTTCTTCATCTACTTCGTAAAAATCGTCATCTATATCTTTTAATCTTACAAGGCCTTCACATTTGTTACCTGATAATTCAACAAAAATTCCCCAGGTACTGATGCCTGAAATAATTCCGTCAAATGTTTCACCAATATGATCTTGTAAATATTCTGCCTGTTTAAATTTGATTGAATCTCTTTCTGCCCTAACTGCATTTCTTTCCTGCTCTGATGAATGCTGGCATTCTTGTTCTATCTTATTTTGGTCAACTCTTTTCCCTTCGTTCAAATAATGATATAATAACCGATGTACCATCACATCAGGGTATCTCCTAATTGGGGAAGTGAAATGTGTATAATGATCAAACCCCAATCCGTAATGGCTGGCAGATTCAGAAGTATAAATTGCTTTGGCCATTGATTTTATTGCTAAAGTCTGAAACAAATGATCCTCTTTTTTGCCATTAACATCAATCAGTAATTTGTTGATGGATTGGGCGGTAGTTTTGTGTGTGGAGGTGTTTATTTTGTACCCAAAGTTTTTAATAAATCTGGAAAACGAACGTAGATTGTCTTTTGGAGGGGGATCATGGGCACGGTAAACAAAGTTGTGTTTTCTTGATCCGCTTTTCAATTTGTATATGAATTCAGCTACTTTCCTATTGGCAAGCAGCATGAAATCTTCCACCAAATGGTTAGAATCTTGCATTTTGTTTGTATAGACACCAATTGGTTTTTTCTTTTCATCCAATTTGAACTTGACTTCTTCAGAATCAAAAACTATGGAACCTTCCCTAATTCTTTTGTCCCTTAGTTTTTTCGCTAAATCATTTAAAACTTGTATTTCTTTTGTAAAAGGATTGTTTTTATCCTTATTATCGATCACATCCTGAGCTTGCTCATAAGTAAATCTGTTGTCTGAATGGATCAATGTTTTACCAAACCAACTATTCAATACTTCAGCTTGCTTATTGATTTCAAAAATAGCCGAAAAGCAAAGTTTGTCTTCATGTGGTCGCAATGAACATACCACATTGGAAAGTTTTTCTGGGAGCATTGGAACAACTCTATCCACCAAGTAGACAGATGTACCTCTTTTATAAGCTTCTTTGTCTAAAATCGATCCTTCAATTACATAATGTGCAACATCTGCAATGTGAACACCTATTTCATAATTTCCATTATCTAAATGTTTTACCGAAAGTGCATCGTCAAAATCTTTTGCATCAAGCGGATCAATCGTGAAAGTAGTTACCTTTCTATATTCTTTTCTTTTTTTGATCTCACCATCAGGAATTTCTATTGGAATTTGTTCAGCTTGGTTCTCAACCTTATTTGGAAACTTAGTGTCAAACCCATATTCAATTATAATTGAATTGATCTCAGTTTCATTGTCTCCGGGATTCCCAAGTATTTCAATAATTTTTCCGTAAGGATTTCTTCTGTTTTCATCCCATCTTGTAATTCTTGCAATCGCTTTTTGACCGTTCTTCGCATTTTTCAAATCATCTAAAGGGATATAAATATCGAAGGGCATTTTGCGGCTATCAGGAATTAAAAAGCAGAAAGTGGAACCTATATCCAATCTGCCTACATAGTCCATTTTTGCTCGCTCCAGTATTTCTAATACTTCACCCTCAACAATTTTAGACTTTTTCTTTGCGAAAACATAAGCCTTCACTTTATCCCCGTTAAGGGCAGTATTAAGATTTTTAGAAGCAATAAGTATCTGCTCGTTAATTTCATCCGAGATCACAAAACAAGCACCTGTTCTGCTGGCGGTGAGGACACCTTCTATATAACTTCCTGTGGTTTTTAACCTATATTTTCCAGACTGAACCTCAATTAAGTGTTCATGTTNCTTTAGATNTTCTAAAACTTGCTGTACGAGTTTANGCGCANGNCGATCTTTAATATTCAGCTTTTTAGAAACCTGTTTGTAATTGAGTGTTTTTTTAACGTTTTGGCTAAAAGTTTTNAGAATTGCAGTTTTGAGGTCTATCTTTCCCGTCTTTTTCTTCTTTTTCCCCGACATATTAATTTATTAATTTAAAAAGAGGCATTCTCAAAAGTAAAAAACCCGTGTCATTCTGAATATAGTGAAGAATCTTGTTTCCTAATTATCACTATGTAACAAGATCCTTCATTCTTCAGGATGACAGTAAAATGGGCTTTTGAGACAGCCTCTTCATTTAGTTTAATTGCAAATCTTACTCTGCACTTTGTTTCGTTTTTCGTTTGGCTTGTACAGCTTCAATTACCTCCAATTTTCCGGTTGGAATGGCCCGAATTAAATGCTCTGTGTATTCGGTTCCCGGGTTTGCGTAAATTTCATCTGCAAGTCCCAATTCTTCTATTTTCCCATTGTTCATCACTATCATTCTGTCAGACATAAATTTAACCACTGAGAGGTCATGAGAAATAAATATGTAGGTAAACCCAAATTCTTCCCTAAGTTCATTCAACAAGTTAAGCACCTGGGCCTGAACGGAAACATCCAAAGCAGAAACAGATTCATCACAAATAATAAAGCTCGGATTAACAGCTAACGCACGTGCGATGCAAATTCTTTGTCGTTGTCCTCCTGAGAACTCATGAGGATAACGATTGAAATGAATTGCACTCATGTTCACTCTTTCGAGTAATTCTATCACTTTGGATTTTCGCTCTACATCACTGGTGTATATTTTATGAACCTGCATCGGTTCCATTATAGCTGCACCAATTGTTAATCTTGGATTTAATGATGAGTATGGGTCCTGAAAGATGATCTGTATGTCTTTTCTAATATTCCTTAATTCTTTTGGAGTCAACCTAGCAAGGTCTTTTCCCTTGTATATGATCTCTCCGGCAGTTGGTTCAATTAATCTTAAAATGGTTCTTCCAAGAGTTGTTTTACCGCATCCAGATTCTCCAACCAATCCTAAAGTTTCTCCCGGGTATACCTCAAAAGTAACATCATCAACTGCTCTCACATGGCTAGTGATCCTGCTAAAAAGCCCTTTTCTGATGGGGAAGTATGTTTTAACTCCTTCGATCTTTAAAATAGGTTCTCGCTCAAATAATTTTTTATGCCTTGCAGCAGTTTGCTCTTTGGTAATTATCAGTTCATTTATCGTTTCATCTACGGTTTTCTTGATCTCTACTAAGTTTCCTTCAGCATCTACCTGCATAAAATCACTAACAGTAGGTAATACGTACAACCTCTTATCTAGAGGAGGTCTACATGCTAAAAGTCCTTTTGTATATGGATGTCTTGGATTTGAGAAAATATCGTAAACCTTTCCTTGTTCAACGATTTTACCTTGGTACATTACAATTACTCTATCTGCGATCTCAGCAATAACTCCTAAATCATGAGTAATAAATATGATGGACATGTCATACTCGTCTCTCAAATTACGCATAAGGTCAAGAATGGTAGCCTGAACGGTAACATCTAAAGCTGTCGTTGGCTCATCTGCAATGAGAATACTCGGATTGCACGACATTGCCATGGCAATCATTACGCGTTGTTTTTGTCCTCCCGATAGCTGATGTGGGTAGGAATCAAGCATCTTTTCCGGTCGAGGTAACTCAACTTCTTTAAATAATTCCAAGGTTTTTACAGTCGCTTCTTGATTAGTAAGATGTTGATGAAGCATAATCGCTTCAGAAACCTGATCACCACAAGTAAAAACAGGATTAAGGGATGTCATGGGTTCCTGAAATATCATTGCTATTTCATTCCCCCTATATGATCTCATTTCCTTTTCAGAAAGTTTAAGAAGGTCTATGTCTCCTTTCTCTTTTGAATTAAAGATAATTTCACCTTCGGTAATTTTTCCGGGAGGGTCAGGAATCAACCGCATGATGGAAAGAGATGTTACCGATTTTCCTGAACCGGATTCTCCAACTATACCAATGGTTTCACCTTTATTTAGGAAAAAGGTAGAATTGTCAACAGCTTTAACGATGCCATCTTCTGTCCTAAATTCAACTGCTAAATTGTTAACTTGTAATAACTTCTTATCATCCATATTTTACAGACATCGTATATGTTTCCGTCAAATACTGCTTCAATTATAAAGATAGCAAAAATATAGAATTACCTCTTACTAAACAACGGCAACGTTTATATCATCTATTATTGGTTCACCTTTGAATTTTAGCAGGAGTTGTGCAACTGTTTCCACATCTTTTTGGCAATAATTCACAATGCGATCCAGGTCTTTTTCTTCCCAGTAAACTCTTCCAACAACACTTCCATCGATATCATCTTTTGGGGTTGGTATATTAAAGATGTTTGCCAACAGATTAAGGGAGGTAAAGCTCTTGTAATCTCCAAATTTCCACAATTCCATAGTATCTAAGTGGGATACTTCCCATGGTTTTTTACCTGCAATGTTCAGTTTGTCTGGCAGTTTTATACCATTAATTAGCATTCTTCTTGCTATGAATGGAAAATCAAACTCTTTAGAGTTGTGACCACATAAAACATGATCAGGAGTGTTAAAGTGCTTGTCCAGCATACTTGCAAATTCAGTCAAAAGATCTGCTTCAACATCATTGTAAAATGATTTTATGCGCACTTCCCATTTTTCATTCTTACTTCTAAGGTAACCGGTAGAGATACAGATGATCTTTCCAAACTCAGCGTATATCCCGGCTTTGTTATAATATTCTTCAGCCGTTGGATTTCCCTTTTCTCTCAAAAATCTTGTTTTCTGTGACCATAATTCCTGCATTTCAGATGTTAGAGCATTGAAATTTTGATGAATTGGTACTGTTTCTATATCTAAGAAGAGAATATTTTTTAGGCTGATATGGTCTAACATCTATTATGAATTTTGAATGTAAAATGTGGAATTTTTAATTGCGTGAAAGTAGTAAATAA
>JAESSM010000154.1 GCA_016764115.1 Bacteroidia bacterium
CATCAACAATTTTTCGTGCTTCAGTGGGTATAATGTTGTGATTGTCTTGGTCACTAACAAATATCCCTAATTCTGATAAAGTGATCATTACAGCTTCGACTTCCAACTCGGCCATCAATTTATCCGAAGCATCTTTAATGTTATCAATGTTGGTTTTATCAACGTCAATTTTTAGACCTTCTTCCAACTCTTTTAAATTTGGCTTGAAAAGAGAAGCTCCTTTGTAGTTATGGAAATTGTTCTTTTTTGGATCAACTACAACGGGAATATTTTTCTCCTTTGCCCAGGAAATTGATCTTTCAATTAATTTTGCTGATATCATTCCCTTGTCATAATCCTGGAAAACAATTACGTCAACATCCTGAATTACGTTCTCTATTTTTTCCAGTAATTGTTTTGTTATACTTTCATCCAGTTCTTCTGTTGATTCATTATCAATTCTTATCAAATGTTGGTTGTTACTGATAATTCTGTTTTTTACAGATGTGATACGCGATTCATCCACAACTACTGCATCTGTACCGATTTTATTGCTTTTTAATAAATCATTGAAGACTTTGGCTTCCTGATCATTGCCTGTAACACAGCAGAGAGTAACTTCTGCGCCCAATGATTTGATGTTCAACGCAACATTGGCAGCACCACCTAAACGATTTTCTCTTTTATTTAATGATACGATTGGTACAGGTGCTTCTGGGGATATTCTATCTACGTTACCCCACAAATAAGTATCGAGCATGGAATCTCCAATAACAAGTGCGTTACAATCTTTAAATGAATTAATTATATCGATCATTTAACTAGGTTAATTTTTCTAAACCACTTTTAAGTCTGGTAATTGCCTTTTCTATTACTTCTGTTGATGCTGCATAAGAAATTCTTATACAATTTCCATTTCCAAATGACTCTCCAGGAACCAAGGCGAGGCCATGTTGATTCAATAAATACATGCAAAGTTCCTTCGATGAATTTATTACATTTTCTCCATCACATTTTCCGATATATTCAGAAATATCTGGAAACAGATAAAACGCACCGTCTGGAACATTAGTCTTAACTCCCGGGACTTCTTCCATTAGGTTTAATAGTAGATCTCTTCTACTTTTGAACTCATCACACATTTTTCGTGTCTCATCAAGACCAGATGATAAAGCGCTTAATGCTGCATATTGCGAAATGCTCGATGCACCTGAAGTAAATTGTCCTTGTATTTTTTCACAAGCTTTTGCAATTGTATCCTGAGCGGCAATGTATCCGATTCTCCATCCAGTCATAGCAAATCCTTTAGACACCCCGTTTACAACAATTATTTGATCCTTTATTTCCTCAAATTGTGCAATGCTATTGTGTTGGCCATTAAAATTGATATGCTCGTATATTTCATCAGAAATAATTAAAATATCTGGATAATTTTTTAATACAATAGCAATGTTATTGAGTTCTTCAAAAGAATACACTGTCCCTGTTGGGTTGCAAGGTGATGTCAAGATCAACATCTTGGTTTTTTCAGTAATGCTTTCCTCAAGCTGCGGCGGAGTGATTTTAAAATCATCCTGAATTTGGGTATCAAGAATAACTGGAATGCCATCCACCATCTTGACCATTTGTGGGTAACTAACCCAGTAAGGTGCCGGTAACAAAACTTCATCCCCAGGATTGATGGTAGCCAATAAAGTATTCATGATAGACTGCTTGGCACCTGTAGAAACAACAATTTGATTGGACGAAAATTTTAGATTATTACCTGACTCAAACTTAGCACAAATGGTATTTTTCAATTCAGGGTAGCCGGTAACTGGTGGATAGTGTGTATGTCCTTCATCAATGGCTTTTTTTGCAGCTTCACGGATATGGTTAGGTGTATCAAAATCTGGTTCACCTGTACTTAAGTTAATAATGTCTTTCCCTTGCTGTTTTAACTCTCTGGCCAATTTGGCCATTGCTAAAGTCTCTGACTCTTCGAATTTATTAACCCTATCTGCAATTAGCGACATTAGTACTTGGTTTATTTTGCTGTGAAATTACTAATTTTTGGTTTATTGATTTGTCCTCGTTTTCAACATTTTGAAGTGTTTTTTATTCATTTTTGGCATGAAATTTACTATATATCTGTCATAATTACAGTATTATTTACATATGTGGTAATTGGCCATTTTTTTGTTAGAGAAAAGCAACGTAGAAGTTTTTTTATCTTAGATCATAAATGAAAAATTAATGGGAATAAAATTTGACGATCTACCCTTAGATATGGAACATGTTTTTGGGTCCTCTCTTATTGATGAGGGAACAGAGTTTATCCCATTATTAACTGGTGATGAAAATGACGATGATTATAATCATGAGGAGATTCCGACCACATTGTCAATTCTTCCACTAAGAAATACCGTACTGTTTCCTGATGTGGTAATACCAATTACTGTTGGTCGTGATAAATCTATTGATCTGATAAAACATGCTAATAAAAAAGACAAGATCATAGGTGTTGTTGCGCAAAAGGACAGTAACGTAGAAGAACCAACTGTTGATGATCTCAACAAGGTCGGCACCGTTGCTCGAATTTTAAAGATGCTTAAACTTCCAGATGGGAATACCACAATAATTATACAGGGAAGACAAAGATTTAAAATAAAAGATGTAGTTCAGGAAGATCCCTACATTAAAGCAAAAATAGAGCCCATTAAGGAAACAAGCCCACCTAAAGATCAAAAATTTGATGCTTTGGTTTCATCCTTAAAGGAGATGGCCAATAAAATAATAAAGCTTTCACCAAATATTCCTAGCGAAGCTGGTATTGCTCTAAAAAATATTGAAAGCACATCTTTCCTTATAAACTTCATTTCATCTAACATGAATGCTGAGGTGAAAGAAAAGCAGAAAATGCTAGAAGTTGCAGACCTTAAAGACAGAGCAAATCTTTTGCTGAAACATTTGACAAAAGAGCTGCATATGCTTGAGCTGAAAAATCAAATTCAGGACAAGGTAAGAGGAGATCTTGATGAGCAACAAAGAGAGTTTTTCTTACATCAACAATTAAAGACAATCCAAGAGGAGCTTGGCGTTGATAATTTTGATAAAGAAATAGATGACCTTCGTGCAAAAGGCAAGAAAAAGAAGTGGGGGAAAGAAGTTGAAGAGACTTTCACTAAAGAATTGGATAAGTTATCTAGGATGAATCCTGCTGCAGCAGAGTATTCAGTAGTACTAAATTATTTAGAATTGCTTTTAGATTTACCTTGGCATGAATTTACCACTGATAATTTTGATTTAAATAGAGCTAAGAAAGTTTTAGATAAAGATCATTACGGACTTGATAATGTAAAGGAAAGGATCTTGGAATATTTAGCTGTATTGAAGCTAAAAGCTGATATGAAGGCTCCAATACTATGTTTATACGGCCCTCCAGGAGTAGGAAAGACTTCTTTAGGACGATCAATTGCTAATGCGCTAAATAGAAAATATGTTAGAATGTCATTAGGTGGGATACGCGATGAAGCAGAAGTAAGAGGCCATAGAAAAACCTATATTGGTGCGATGCCAGGAAGAATAATGCAATCATTAAAAAAGGCAAAATCTTCCAACCCAGTTTTTGTTTTGGATGAAATTGACAAGGTAGGTTCTGACTTTAGAGGCGATCCTTCATCGGCGCTTTTAGAAGTATTGGACCCGGAACAGAACAAAGCGTTTTATGATAATTATATTGAGTTGGACTTCGACCTTTCAAATGTGATGTTTATCGCTACTGCCAACAACCTAAGTTCTATTCAGCCCGCTTTATTAGATAGAATGGAGATTATTGAGATCAATGGATATACTATTGAAGAAAAGGTTCAGATCGCTAAGAAACACTTAATACCCAAACAGCTTAAAGAGCATGGCATCAAGGCGAAAAATTTCAAACTGACTGCAAAAAGAACAGAAAAAGTAGTGGATGGGTATACAGGTGAGTCAGGAGTTAGAAATTTAGAAAAGCAAGTTGCCAAATTGATAAGAGGAACTGCTAAAAAAATAGCTCTTGAAGAAAAATATAACCCCAATATTTCTGAAAAAGATATTATAAACATTCTTGGTGCAGAAGCTTACGATAAAGAAACTTTCATAGATAATGATATTGCAGGGGTTGTTACTGGTTTAGCCTGGACTTCAATTGGAGGTGATATACTGTTTGTAGAAGTAAGTTTAAGCAGAGGTAAGGGTAAGCTCACATTAACTGGAAGCTTGGGCGATGTAATGAAAGAATCTGCAACAACAGCATTATCATATTTAAAAGCTCATTGCAAGGAATTAAAAATAGATTCTAAGGTTTTTAATAATTGGGATATTCATATTCATGTACCTGCAGGTGCAACTCCTAAAGATGGACCTTCAGCAGGAATAACGATTTTAACTGCATTAACTTCAGCTTTCACACAAAAAGTGGTTAAGCCTAAACTTGCAATGACTGGTGAAATTACACTAAGAGGAAAAGTTTTACCAGTTGGAGGTATAAAGGAAAAAATTCTTGCTGCTAAAAGAGGCGGGATCAAAGAAATTTTACTTTCTAGAAAGAATAAAAAGGACATTGACGAAATAAAAAAAGACTACATTTCCGATCTGAAGTTTCACTATGTAGATCATATGATGGAAGTATTAAGTAAAGCACTTCTATCAGAAAAGGTCAGTAACCCATTGGATCTTACNGTTAAGGAAGTTGCCAAAANAGAGNAGTAGATCGCNTTCTACNTGTTGATATTTTCNTNCCCTTTCAATTTCATCTNGTTNTTTAGTTTCCTATTTTGAGGTNATATTTAGAACAAAATNNGTTCTTGTTCGTATTTGTATGTTATAGTATTCCNTAAAACCTCAAAATATTTCTAAGTGTTTNTACTTAAAAAATCTATAATAAATAAGATTTTCAAAAAGTTNTCCTGCTTAGGGATATTTTTANGTNCAATNTTTCTANNCTTCAGTNGTTTGTATGCGCAAGTGCCAAACGCNGCATTTACAAGTAATATCACTGCAGATTGTAGTCCGGTTACAGTAAATTTCACAGACCTATCTACTAATTCACCAATTGGTTGGCATTGGGATTTCGGTAATGGTAATACATCAACAGACCAAAACCCAAGTGCAGTATATAAAAATGCCGGAACATATACAGTAACATTATCTGTATCAAATTTGGATGGAGGAGATTTTGAAAAGAAAACAAGCTATATAACAGTATTTGCAAACCCATCTGCAAATTATACTTCAGATGTAACGTCAGGTTGCAAGCCACTTTCAGTGCAATTTACTGATCAATCTGCCCCTGGTTCAGGGACCATAAATAGTTGGAGCTGGGATGCTGGAGACGGATCAACATATAATTCCCAAAATCCATCTCACAAATACAATGGGGCAGGAAGTTATAATGTAAGTTTGACCGTAAAGGATGATAATAATTGCGAAAGCAAATTCTTTATTGAAGATTATATTGCAGTTAGTGATCCTCCAACAGCTAATTTTACAGGGAGCCCACTTACTGGATGTGTCAATAACCTGACCACTACTTTTAGTAACATATCAGTTCAGGGTTCTGATAACATCAGTTCTTGGAAATGGGATTTTGGGGATGGAAGTACCTCCACTAGCCAAAACCCTAGTAATTCATACAGTGGTTTTGGCAGTTATGATGTTATGCTTATAGCCACAGATCAAAATGCTTGTTCAGATACTTTTATTCAGACTAGCTATATTATCCTGAGCGATTTTACTGTTGACTTTGATACTGCATTATCAATCGTGTGTCCAGATTTAGAAGCTCAGTTTACTGACCTCTCTACACCTAATCCAACAAGTTGGAACTGGGATTTTGGAGATGGGGACAAAAGTACGAGCCAAAATCCCGGGAATAAATACGATGCAACGGGTTCATATACTGTTAAACTTGTAGCCACAAATCAATTTGGTTGCACTGATAGTATGATCAAAAACAATCACATTGCATTTAACAAAGTAAATGCCTCCTTTACTGCAGACACCTCTAAAAATTGTGAACTACCATTAAATGTGGCATTTACCAACAATTCAACAGGAGAAAGCCCATTACAATATGAATGGCGATCAGATATTGGCAGTTTGACCGACAATAACCAAAACTTTGCCAATAATTATAATGTTGCAGATGTGTATTATCCCAGCTTGAAAGTAACCGATGGTAACGGTTGTACCGATTCTTTAAATATTGAACAACAAGGAGATTCCATTTGGATCGTTGAACCCATTGCAGAATTTACTACTAATATAACCTCTGGTTGTACTACTCTTTCAGTCAGTTTTTTTGATGCAAGTAAATCAACAATTGGCACTATTGATCAATGGGATTGGGATTTCGGAGACCCGGCTTCCGGTGCGAATAATACTTCCAGCCTTCAATTTCCTGCCCATGATTATGCCGTTGATGGGAAATATTCAGTGACATTGACCATAACAAATGATATGGGTTGTACAGATGTCATTTTAAAAACTAATTATATTTCTGTTGGTTATTTACCGGATACAGTATGGTTTACAAAAACAAAAGACACAGCGTGTCATGGGCAAAAAGTACAATTTTACGATTCATCTTTGACAATTATCAATCAGTGGTTTTGGACATTTGGTGATGGTGGAACGGATGTACAACAGCATGCACAATATGAAGTTCAGGATACTGGATGGGTAACTGTTCAATTACTGGCAGGCTATAATGGATGTCAGGTACTTTCTGATATGATCGATTCTGTATATGTGTTGCCTCCTAAACCAGATTTTTTTGCTAGCCCTGTCAGGCCTTGTGATCCCCCTTTTGTAGTAGATTTTACTGATCTATCACGAAAGGCTGATTCCTGGTTATGGAAAATATTTGATAGTGGTGGAGGATTGGTAACAACTTATACAGATACCAATCCTACGCACACATTTGCATCGACTGGATTTTATAACATTGAATTGGTTACTTACAGGCTGACGTGCAGCGATTCCATTAAAAGAAACAGTTATATTCAAATTTCAAGTTTGCAAGCCAATTTTGGAGTTGATACTGCTATACAGGATTTGGAGGCATGTGATCAACTAACCGTAATTTATACAGATAGCTCTTCATCAAACTTTACTATTAATTCCTGGTACTGGGAATTTGGAGATGGAACTGATACAACAGTATTCAGGTCTGATCAAGATTTTAGCACAACTTATCCAGCTCCGCATAAATATGATAGTGTAGGAAGCTATACTGTTACTTTAACAACTACAGATGCTTCGCCTTGTACAAGATCAATAACAAGAGTTAATTATTTGACGGTTCATGGCAGTATAGCAAACTTTACATCTGATACTACAACATTTTGTGTACCGGATTCTGTAACTTTTAGTGATGTCACATTTACTACTTCAAGTATAGTTGAAAGAGAGTGGTATTTTGGGGATGGGAACGTTGATACAGTTTCCAATTCAGCTACTCCAGGTAATAATTATATGAATAGGGGAATTTATGATGTGACTTTACAGGTTACAGATTCTGAAGGCTGTGTTGATGATACTACGATCACTAAATATATTATTGGGACATTTCCTTACCCTTCATACACCTTGAAAAGCACCAGAAAAGCATGTATTGGAGAGGAACTCACTTTTACAAGCACTTCAACCGGAACAGGAATGAGTTTTGTCTGGGATTGGGGAGATACAAGCAATACAGATACTATACAAGCCAGTACAATTACACATACATGGCCCAAAGATAGCACCTATTATATCACATTAACAGTTATTGATACCAATGGTTGTGATAGTTCTTTTATCGATTCAATGATCATTGTTCCTGATCCGATTGCAAGAATAGGCATTGATTCGATTTCTGTTGATTGTCCACCATTACCTGTTAATTTTTCGGATTCATCAATTACTAGTTCGGATGATGTGGTAAATAGTTGGTTTTGGCAGTTCGAAGAAAACGGAACTGGCATTACTGTTCAAAATCCGGCTTATACATTCTTAAAAGCAGATACTTTTGATGTATTTCTTGCAGTTCAATCAGAAGTGGGATGTAGAGATACATTGATTTTACTTGACACCATTATTGTCGGAGGCCCAAATGGATCATTTACAATGTCTCCTTTGCAATGTTGTGTTCCTTGTACAGTAACTTTTAAACCTGTTACACAGAATAACGCAACCCAAATTTGGGATTATGGAGATGGTAGTAAAATTGATACAATTGCAGATACAGATTCACTTGTTTGGATATACAACTCTGCTGCAAATCCGCACCCATTATTACTATTAGATGATGGTGTTGGATGTAATGAACTCCCTGCTGATGAGCCAATTGCTGATTCAATAATTATTGCGGATCCTGTTGCTGGGTTCTTTATGGATAAAACTTTTCTCTGTAATGCAGATTCAGTATCCTTTGCGGATACTTCCAAAACAAATAACCCAAGTATCTCTCTTACTAGCTGGTTATGGGATTTCGGAGATGGAGATTCAAGTACAGCACAATTTCCATCGCATTATTTTTCTGATACAGGAGTAATCACTATAACTCTTTATGTTACAAATGAATTGAATCAGTGTGTAGCTTCCGTTTCCGACAATATAGTTGTCAATGCTGCACCTAATATGCAACTGTCCATATCTCAATTTGAGGGATGTGTTCCATTTACAGTGTCTTTTATTGACAGCTCCAAGGCAATTAGCCCCATCAACTATCGCAGATGGTATTTTGGAGATGACAGTCCATATGATAGTATTAAAAGCACTACACATACTTATATAGAAAGTGGAACTTATACTGTGCGATTGGTACTATACTATGGTGATGAAAAATGTAGTTCATGGCTGACTGGTGGGAAATTTATAAAGGCATATGATACTCCGGCTGCCAATTTCGAAATAGATTCAACCCTGTCCATTTTTAAAGACCTTGAAATATTTTTCTCGAATACAAGTGATATTAGTAATAGTATTGGCAATCACGGTTATTTATGGGATTTTGACGACAAGCTCAATGTGGGAGAGAATAATTCTACTTTAGAGAATACTTCCCATACTTATTTTGATATTGGTGATTACAATGTATCGATGATAGTTAGTAACAGCTCTTGTGCAGATACGATCGTCAAAAGTTTTTATTTTGACAATACTGATTTTTTTGTACCCAATGTATTCACTCCATGGCCAACTAGCCCCGGAATTAATGATGAATTTAAGATTGATGGACTACCTAAAGAATCGAAATTGGTGATATTTAATCGTTGGGGGCAATTAGTTTACCGATCAGATGATTACCTTAACAATTGGGATGGAGGAACACTGGAGCCGGACATATATTATTATATTGCAACCAATGATGTAAGAAAGAAATCCTGGAAAGGATTTGTAAAATTGATCCGCGAATAATAAATAATATCCCTTTCCGTTAATTTCACATGTATAACAAAGCCTTTCTCTTTATACCTCTACTATTTTCATTTATAAGCTCGAATGCTCAAATAGGAGGGAACAACACTTTTGAATTCCTCAATTTATCCCCGTCTGCACGAACAACAGCATTAGGTGCAAACCACATATCAATAGTGGATGATGATGTAGATTTGGCTTTTACAAACCCTTCTTTATTAAATGAATCATTTCATTCGCAATTGAGTTTAGGAGTCATCAAATATTTTTCAGGGATTAAATATGGTACAGCGAATTACGCTCATCAATATAAAAATTGTGGCACTTTTTTAGTCGGATTTCAATATGTTACCTATGGAGATTTTGATTATACAGATGAAACAGGAGAAATTTTGGCCGGTTTTGGAGCCACAGATCATAACCTAAATATAGGCTGGGGAATGGCCGTAGATACTACTTATTCAATAGGTGCTAATTTAAAAACTATTTACTCACAATATGAGGGGTACAACTCTTTAGGCTTTGCGTTGGACATTGCAGGTACCTATTATAATGAAAAGAAAAAATTGGCTGTTGCAGGCTTAATTAAGAATATGGGAACGCAAGTTGATGCTTATCGAAAAGGAAATAAGGAACCATTGCCTTTTGATATTCAGTTAGGAATTAGTAAACGATTAGCACATGTGCCATTCAGGTTTTCCATTTTGGCGCATCATTTATACAAGTTTGATATACGATACAATGACACTAATATTGTAACAACTACCAGTTTTGTTGATGATACAACAACAAAAGCCAAAAAATATTATGCAGACAAGGCATTCCGTCATTTAGCATTTGGAGGAGAGTTGTTGTTATCAAAAGGCTTTAATGTGAGAGTTGGTTACAATCATTTAAGAAGAAGGGAACTGGATCTTCAAAATAAATTTACAATGGCTGGATTTTCCTGGGGGTTTGGTATAAAAGTTAAGAAATTTCATTTCAGTTATGGAAGAGGTATTTTTCACGCTGCAGGCCCATCCAATCATTTTACCCTTACGGCAAGGCTTTCTGAATTTATCACATCTAAAGCGGTTAATTAGTTGATTGAATAATTAGCTAATTCGTATATTCGCAATAATTTGTATTCATTAGCATATTCATGAAATTAAATCTTAACCGCCCCATAGCCTTCATTGACCTTGAAACAACCGGTGTTGATGTTGCCAAAGACAGAATAGTAGAAATTGCAATACTTAAAGTTGCACCTGATGGCTCATCAGACATGAAACTTCAAAGAATAAATCCCGGAATGCCAATTCCAAAAGAATCTTCGGAAATACATGGTATTTATGATGATGATGTTAAAGATTCTCCAAAATTTGAGGATGTTGCTGACCTATTATCTAAACTGTTAAACGATTGTGATTTGGGTGGCTATAACTCCAACAAATTTGATGTTCCCTTATTGTTAGAAGAGTTTTATAGAGCAGAAGTGGAGCTTGATATGACCGATAAAAAGCTAGTAGATGTTCAAAATATATTTCACAAAATGGAACAAAGAACACTAGTTGCAGCTTATCAATTCTATTGTAAAAAAGATCTAACCAATGCTCACTCAGCTGATGCAGATATACAAGCCACATATGAAGTTTTGCTTTCCCAATTAGAAAAGTATGGCGAGCTGGAAAATGATATTGACTTTCTGCATGAGTTTTCAAAGCGCTCCAACTTCGTAGACTTTGCCGGAAGGTTTGTTTATAATGAAGAGGGTAAGGAAACCTTTAATTTTGGCAAGCACAAAGGTAAACTGGTTGAAAAAGTGATTATCCAGGAAGACCCATCTTACTATTCGTGGATGATGAAGGGCGAGTTCCCGGCCTACACTAAAATGAAACTTAAGGAGATCAAAACCCGTGCGCAAGCTGTAAGCAATTAGCAAATTTCATTTACTATTTATCAATGTATAATGATAAAATACTTATAATTATTATTTGATAATTGCTAATTGTTAATGGCCAATTGATAGAGCGTTTCTGATTTTCCAATCAATGCATTAAGAAGATATAATTGAGAATTGCATTTATCTAGATCAGGATTGGTATATATATTCAATTTTGAATAATTAGTAACATTCGAAGCAATGGCACTTTGGTAATTCTCAATACATAAATCAATTTGATTTAGATTGGATGTAGCTTTAATTTGGTTCAATAAGGTTCTACCCAGGTTGACATATTCTCTGCTAACAAATGGATGATAATTGCCATAGGCTGCAAGATAAATACGCAATGCTTTGTCTTGAAGTTCAAAAGCTTTATCCCATTGCTTTTCAAAGTAATAATAGGTACCCAAATTGGTGTAGGCCTCGGCAATTAACGGATGATTCGAGGGCAGTAGTTTCAGTTTAATATCTAGCGATTTGTTGATATAGTAAATTGCATTTTTATTGTCATTTAATTCAGCATATGCAAAAGCTACATTGTTATAACATTGAGCAACTGATGGATGATTCTCTCCAAAGTTTTTCAAGAAAATCTTCTCAGCAATATTGAAAACTTTGATGGCTTTTTTGTAATAACCTAATGAACCATAGATAATTCCTAAGTTATTATTGCTCTGAGCAATGTGAGGGTGATCATTGTCCAGAGTGGATTGTCGGATATTTAGAGCTTGAGAATGAAAAGCGAGCGCCTCTTCATAATCACTTTTCTGAATGTAGATGTTCCCAATGTTATTATAAATTGCAGCTACTTTTGGATGAAACTCTCCAACTTCTTCGATATTCAAATCAAGTGCTTTCTGATAATAGCTCAGTCCAATATTATATTCTCCTTTTTTCTTGTAAGATATTCCAAGATTATTGTAAACATTAGCCAATAATGGATTTTGAGTTTTAACAGCTAGTTCTTTTGACCATTCAAGATATCTAATTGCGCTATCAAGTTTTGCTAGATTCTTGTAATTATATCCTAATAAGTAACAACAGTAAATTATAGAATCTACATTTTGTTTTTGTTCAAACAATACCAATGCCTTATGAAGATATTTATTCGATTCATCATAAGAACGAACCTTGGAAAGAGAATCTGCAATTGAGATACAGTGTTTTGTTGAAGTCGCCTTATTTTGTGCGATACATTTGACGTTTATCAATGACGAAATAGCAAATAAAAAAATTATTAATACTGAGATAGATTTGGATGCGTTAACCATCATTATTGGTTGAAATTAATAATTGTACGCTGATTTGTTATGATGATTATGATATACACTGATAGCCAATATCTTAACAAATCATAGAAGATCATAAAAATCAGTGTGCTATTTCTATTAGACATTACTAATTGCCCATTTTTAATTGATAATGTATCTTCATGGCAAATATCTTAAGTGAAACTTTTGCTTAATTATATAGTACTGTTGCTGATTCCCCTCATTAGTTTTGGGCAATCATCTGATATCGACCAACGAGACCCTAAGAACAAATTCACTATAAGTGGACATGTTACAGATGAAGAAGACGGTGAAGCGTTGATTGGCGTTTCCGTTTTTGATATTAAATCAGGGAAAGGAACCGTCACCAACTTTTATGGGTTTTATTCTCTAACACTTGGTTCAGATTCGGTTAAACTCTTGTACAATTATATTGGATATGCTACAATAAAGAAAGAGTTTAAGCTTGAAAGTGATCAGAAAATTAGTATCGATTTAAATTCTAAATCCACGCAATTAGAAGTAGTTGAAATAGTTGCAGTGTCAGAAGTGGAGGATATAAACTCCACCCAAATGAGTGCTATTAAAATTACTCCAAAGGAGATTGCTAATATTCCTGCAATTGGTGGAGAGGTTGATCTTATAAAAGTAGTGCAGTTAATGCCGGGGATTCAAAAAGGCAGTGAGGGTGGAACTGGAATGTATGTGAGGGGAGGAGGATCTGATCAAAATCTTATAATTCTTGATGAGGCAACGGTCTATAACGTGGGCCATTTATTTGGTTTCTTTTCCGTTTTTAATAATGATGCTATAAAAGATGTAACCGTGATCAAAGGTGGATTCCCAGCCTATTATGGAGGGCGGCTATCTTCTGTATTGGACATTAGATTAAAAGAGGGAAATACTCGAAAATTCCATGCTGATGGAGGGGTAGGTTTGCTTTCTTCAAGGTTGACGCTTCAAGGGCCTATTAAAAAAGATAAAATGTCATTTATTCTTTCCGGAAGAAGAACCTATATTGATCAGGTTTTTAAGCTGGTTGGACTTCAGATCCCATATTACTTTTATGACTTAAATAGTAAGGTTAACTATAAAATATCTGATAAAGACAGACTGTATTTTAGTAGTTATTTCGGTAATGATGTGCTGTATTTTAATGATTCTGATGAAAAATCAAATGACTTGCTAAATGCTGGTTTTACGTTAGGGAATTTTACTTCAACTCTAAGATGGAACAGGATTTACAATTCTAAACTCTTCTCTAATATCTCACTGATCCATACACGTTTTAAATATGATATAGAAGGAAAGTTTCAGGAAAACTCCTTATTCATTTCATCAAACATTCAGGATTATGCTCTTAAAGCAGATTTTGATTATTTCCACGATCCTGAAAACCACATCAAATATGGGATGGTTTATACCAATCATAATTTTCGACCAAATTTAGTTAGTACCAGGGGGGAAATCTCGAATGTCTTAAAGTCTAGAAGTAAGATATTCATTCCTACTCATGAAGTTGGGATGTACGCATCCAATGATATGGAGATCAATAAACTTTGGAAGTTGAATTATGGTTTAAGGACCACCGGTGTATATGTTCAGGGAACTTTTTATGGCGGTTGGGAGCCCAGATTATCAACTAAATATTCTCTATCAGAAAAAAGTTCTATAAAGGCAAGCTACTCTAGAATGCGGCAGTACATGCATTTGGTTTCAAGTTCGTCAGTTGCCTTGCCAACGGATTTATGGTATCCGGTAACAGAAAATGTAAAACCTCAGATTTCAGATCAAATTGCTGCAGGATATTTCTATAGATTTGATAAACTGAATGCAATTGGCTCTGTTGAAGCCTATTATAAATGGATGAAAAATATCATTGAGTACAGAGAAGGGGCAAGCTTGATATTGAATGATAATTTTGATGACGAACTATTAAGTGGGAACGGAGATGCATATGGTATGGAGTTTTTGCTGAAGAAGAATTCAGGAAAGCTTACGGGATGGACAGGTTATACAGTTTCATGGGCTACTCGTGATTTCGATGAGTTAAATAAGGATGAACAGAATATAGGGATGCGATACTTTGCAAAGTATGATAGACGCCATGATTACTCTATCGTTTTAATGTATGAACTTGGTAAACGTTGGGACTTTTCTACAGTTTGGGTTTATTCCACAGGCTCAAGATTCACAGCACGTGTAGGTGACTTTTTTATGCCCAATGCTTCTTTGACAAATGTTGATGTGTTGCCAATTTATACAGATAAGAACGCTGTGGTACTATCATCATCACACAGGTTGGACTTAAATTTTATTAGAAGTTCAAAACCAGATGCTAAATGGCATAGAGAATGGCATATTGGTTGTTATAATTTTTATGCCCGAGCAACACCTTATCGTATTGAAATTGTTCCATCAGATAAAAGTGAAGGGTTTAAATATCAACAGCGTGGGCTGTTTGGGTTTATTTTTAATTTGGCATATAATTTTAGTTTTTGATGAATAATTTCAAATTGGATATTCATGTCATCCTGAGGATACGAAGGATCTTGTCAGATATAACTTCGGTATTTACAAACAAGATTCTTCACTACGTTCAGAATGACAAACCCCTTAGGTTTGCAGTGCTAATTTTAATAACCGTTTTATTCGATTCATGTATTCCAAAACCGTTGGATATTGATATCGAGCCAGCAGATCCTAAATTGGTTGTTTCTTCCTATGTCGTGCCAAATAGAGTAATGGTAGTTTCTTTAACAAGAAGTTTTTCGGCATTACAAGACCCGAATGAAAATGATACAACTGAAGCAATTTCTGAAGATTTTCTGGAGAAGGTTGCAGTAAGAACTGGGCTGGTTACTATTTCTTATAAGGGCAGAACCGATACATTGATTGGATTGGATTCTGTTCCAGGAATTTATTTCAGCATCAATACATTACAATATGATTATGAAGAATACAGTTTGTATGCATCTGACACGATAGAAGATCTAACAATAACTGCCATATCCACCATGCTCCCACAGGTGAAGTTTGATACTGTTTATCCACAAATCAAAAATGAATCATTATTAATCAAATATCAGTTTACTGATCTTCCTGAAGATAATTGGTATGTGGTTGTATATTATAAAAAACTAAGCGACACTTCTAACGCTGACCTTGATGTGAATTCGGATCCGTTTTCAAGAGGGGATAATGTGCAAATCGGGCTCGACTTACTCAGTGATGAAACATTTGATTCATCCATATATGTAGGTCAAAGACAAATTTATGATGTAGATTCCAGTGATACATTGGGAGTTGTTATTGCCAATATCAGCGAGGGATACTATAAATTTTTGGATGCTCAAAAACGGACTGAAGGGATTTGGGCACAAATTACCAGTGAGCCTATCAATTATCCAACAAATGTTGTAGGAGGATATGGTTATTTCAATACTCATCATCCGGATGTGGTTATCATTGATTTGAATGAACTTTAATAAATTAATGGCTCCAAGGGTATTCCTTTTACTTTCTAGTGTTTTACAAAGACATTTTGTAGTAAGTCTGCGCTTTTCCGATAATTAAGTCTAATAATATTATTGTAGAGTTTATCTCTGTTGATGATGATATTGTGGGGTTAATGAAAAGCCCAGTGCTGTTAAAGTATTTAATTGAGCTGTTAAACCCTTTTTGAAAATATTGGATTCCGTTTTTGTAATCTTTTAACTCATATTGTATCATTGCCAGATTCAAATATACTTCCGCAACTCTTGGATGGTAAAATCCAAAAGCATTTTTGTATATAGTTAACGCTTTGTCATGATTTACTTTTGCCAATTTAGTTTCTGATTTAGCCAGATACACTCTGCCTATATTTACATAACATGCTCCAAGATCGGTATGATCTTCCGGGTAGGTTTTCCCCAACACTTCTAGTGCTTTATTGTAGTGTTCAAGTGCTTTGTCATGTTCTTTCAAGTTAAAATAGACAACTCCAAGATTATTGTAGCTGAAAGCAAGGTATGGGTGCTCATTTCCTAGCATCTTTTTCCAAATTTTCATTGATATTTCATAGCACTGTAGGGCATCTTCATTCTGGTTAAGAGACCGATATACTTCCCCAAGATTGTTATTAATCGAAGCAACATTAGGATGTTCAGCGCCTAATTTTTTTTCAAAAATTTCTTTTGCTTGCAAGTTATATTCAACTGATTTTTTGTAATCTCCCAAGTAATAATAATTAATTGCAATATTTCCATAACTCGATCCAACACTTTTATGCTCCGGCCCAACAGAATTTAGTTTTATTTTCAACGATTGAAAATGACTTTTAATGGCTAGATTGTAATTTCCTTTTCCGGTGTACACAGAACCCATGCTATTGTGTAAATTTCCAATAATATTATGATCCTTGCCAAGCCTAATTGTTCCAATTTTAAGGCCTTTATTAATAATGCCTATTGCTTCTTTTTGTTTGTTTAGTATGTTCAAATTGTATCCAATATTTGCGAAACTTTTAATATACTTTATCCAATACACTTCTTTATCAGTTTCATTTACGAGAGCTAAAAATTTATCCTGTGCTTTTTTGTAAGCTGTTTGGGATTCGACATAAAATCCTGAATTATATAATGAATCAGCAGTTTTATAGCATTGGACGGCAATTAAGGAATCACTGTTTTCACCCCATACAAAAGCAATCGAGTTAATATAAACAAGCAATATAGCTAGTAAATATTTCACTCAATTAGTGTTATATAACTCCAAAAACAAACTTGCTTTATCGTTTAATACTTCCAATAATCCCATTTTAGAATTGAAAGTTTTAGTATTTAGATCAGGATTATTATAAAATGAATGTTCATTGTAATTAACGGTATAAGCAACTATTGACTTTTGATAATATTCTAATGCTTTCTCAAATTTAAGCTGCTTTCTAAAATTATCTCCAATGGTTTATAAGTTTCACCAACAGTTGGATGTTTTTTCCCAAATACTGCTATAACAATATTTAAACCTAAGTTTTGGTGGTACAATGCATTTTCCCAATCATGAAGCCTAGCATATATGGTTCCAATATTGGAGTAATTCGATGCAATCACAGGGTGATTTTCATTTAAGGTTTGCAATCTTATTTCAAGAGATAGTCTATAACTTTTAAGTGCTTCATACCATTTTCCCTGAAGGTTCAACGTGCTCCCTAAATTATTGTAATCCGTAGCAACATAAGGATGGTTGGTGCCAACAGTTGCACGGTCTATTTCCAAAGCTTTTTTATAATAGTCTACTGCTTTATCTAAAGCACCCATATCGCTATATACCAATCCCAGATTATTGTAACTCACAGCTACCCTCGGGTGTTCTGGGCCATAATTTTCAATTTTAAATTTTACTGCCTGCTTGTGATATTCAAGAGATTTGGTGAACTCCCCCTTGTACCAACAAATAACACCTATATTATTGTAGATCTTGGCAATTGCAGGATGGGATGCTCCTAATTTAGTCCTCATTATCTTTAATGCAGAAAAGTAATTTTTTAGGGCATTATCATAAGCACCTTTGGCTTCATGAACAATTCCTATGTTGTTCAGGCTTTTAGCAACATCAATACTCTTATCACCTAGAATATTTGTACGGATATTCAATGATTGTTTATAATTGGCTAAGGCTACATCATAATAACCCGATAGATAAAATACGATGGCAATTTTATGATAAGTGTGGGCAGTTCTTAAGTTATTATTTCCCAGTTTTTGAATGCTCAATTTTAAGTTCGACTTTAAAATTTCTAAAGCCCGGTCAACTTCATCTTGGAAAACTGTAAGATTAAATCCGATATGGTTGTTACAATCTATTACCCTTTTCCAATAACTTTTTTTAGTGAAAATTTTGCAGGCTTTTTCAAAATATTCGTTCGATTTATCAAATGAGTTTGCTTTTGATAAAGAGTCCGCAATTAAAAAATATTGGTGAGCCTGGGATGTATCTGCTGCTTCAGTAGTTAAATTAATAAACAGGAGAATAAAGAAAACCAGATGGAATTTCATACTCACAAGTTAGGTATTAATATAAGAAATTTGAAATCAACTTTTTAGTATCTTTGCACCCTAATGAAAATAGCGCGTACAGTAGCATTTTATACATTGGGTTGCAAACTCAATTATTCCGAAACTTCCACCATTGGGCGGGATTTTGTGAATAAGGGTTATGCCAAAGTTAAACTTGATGACGGAGCGGATGTTTGCGTAATTAATACATGCTCAGTAACTGAAAATGCAAACAAAGAATGTGCTAGGCTTGTAAGAAAGGCACTGGCTTATAACCCTGAAACATTTATTGCAATCATTGGATGTTATGCCCAGCTTAAACCTGGAGAAATTGCTCAAATTCCGGGAGTTGATCTGGTATTGGGAGCCAATGAGAAGTTTAACATATTGGAATTTATTAATGGAACAAGTAAAAAAACCAGTGCTGAAATTCATTCCTGTTCAGTAGATGATATTAAGGATTACAATAGTTCCTATTCCTTTGGTGATCGAACCAGGTCATTTTTAAAAGTTCAGGATGGTTGTGATTATCCTTGTACTTATTGTACCATACCAATGGCTAGAGGTGTTAGCAGAAGTGATACCATTATGAATGCTGTTTCAAAGGCCAATGAAATTTCAGAAAAGGGAGTCATGGAAATAGTACTCACTGGTGTCAATGTTGGAGATTTTGGTTCCGGGAATGATGATAAACAAGAAACTTTTCTTGATCTTATAAAAGAGTTAGATAATGTTGAGGGAATAGAAAGATTTAGAATATCCTCAATTGAACCTAATCTGCTGAAGAATGAAATTATAGAATTTGTAGCATCATCTAAAAAATTTGTTCCTCATTTTCACATTCCATTGCAGTCTGGATCTAACAAGATTTTAGGGTTGATGAAAAGAAGATATAAAAAAGAAATGTATAAGGAACGAGTTAGGAAGATTAAGAATTTAATGCCTCATTGTTGTATCGGAGTAGATGTAATTGTAGGATTCCCGGGAGAATCCCATGAAGATTTTTTAGAAACTTATAATTTCTTAAATGAACTACCTGTTTCGTATTTGCATGTGTTTACTTATTCAGAAAGGCCCAATACAGAAGCAATTAAATTGGATGGGGTAGTTGAAATGAAAACCAGAAAAGAGAGGAACAAAATGCTCAGGAATTTATCTGAAAAGAAAAGAAGGGCATTTTATATGGAGCATTTACACCAAACACGAGAGGTATTATTTGAATCAACAATAGAAAATGGATACATGTTCGGATTTACCGATAATTATATAAAAGTCAAAACTCCATATAATATCGAATTAGCAAACAAACTTGTTATTACAGATATCCTTTCAATAGATAATGACTGCATAGCATCAGGTAATATCATTATGGAAAACGAAGAAATTGTAAATTGTTAATTGAAAATTACTAATTGATTCGTGTATCCAACCATCTCTGATCTAATATTTGATTTTACCGGAAAGTATATTCCTCTTCCCATTCAAACTTTTGGATTTTTTGTTGTTATCGGTTTAGTTGTGGGTGCTTATTTTATAGGCAGAGAACTGAAGCGAAAGGAAAATGAAGGGCTTTTAGCCATCATTAAACGAAAGGTTGTAAAAGGTAAGCCTGCAACAATAACCGATTATGTTATCTCTGCATTAACAGGTTTTATAATTGGGTTTAAATTATTGGCAGTGTTTTCTGATTATTCAGGATTTGTTGCAAATCCTCAGGACTTTATACTTTCAACCCATGGTTCAATGTTGGGTGGTGGGATAGGAGCAGGTCTTTCTGCTTTCTTAAAATATCGCGAGAAGTCAAAAGAGAGCAAAGAAGGACAGAGAGAAGTTACCGAAGAAATTCATCCGTACGAACTTATTGGAAACATTATTGTTATAGCTGCAATAGCAGGATTTATTGGAGCAAAGATATTCCATAATCTAGAGAATATTGACGAACTGATTGCGGATCCTTTGTATGCGCTTGTTGCTTTCAGTGGCTTAACTTACTATGGAGGATTGATCGTAGGCTCTATAGCAGTTCTATATTACACCAGTAAAAATAAAATTCATCCATTACATATGGTGGATGTTTGTGCACCTGCATTAATACTGACATATGGAGTTGGTCGCATCGGTTGCCATATGTCGGGAGATGGAGACTGGGGCATTAACAATTTGGCTTCAAAACCTGAGTGGATGGGATTCTTGCCAGATTGGATGTGGTCATTCAATTATCCGCATAATGTGATCAATGAAGGTATAAGAATCTCGGGTTGTGAAGGCAAAAATTGCTTCATGCTTGAAAATCCAGTTTTTCCAACCCCTTTTTATGAAACCATAATGGCTATTATCATTTTTGGAATACTTTGGTCCTTAAGAAAGAAGATAAGAATTCCTGGAGTACTGTTTTGTATATACCTTATCTTTAACGGAGTAGAGCGTTTCCTAATTGAACAAATTCGTGTGAATTCTGTTTACAATATTTTTGGAGCTGACATCACTCAAGCTGAGATATTATCTGTGGTAATGATAATTATCGGAATAGTTGGAATATGGTATTTGAACAGACCGAAAACAAAGGAATCCCTAAAATCAAAACTGGTCTTTCATGAATCTTGAAAAGCTTTGTTCCCAAGTTTGTGAGATTGTAAGAGAAACGGGGGATTTTATCAGAAAAGAATCTTTGAATTTTGATCGAAGCAGTGTTGAGTTTAAATCTTTCAATGCTTTGGTTTCTTATGTTGATACTTCTGCTGAAAAGCAATTGGTTGAAAATCTAGGAAAGTTACTTCCTGAGGCAGGGTTTATTACTGAAGAGGAAACCATCAGTACAGATAAAAAGGAGCTGAGCTGGGTTATTGATCCGTTGGATGGAACAACAAACTTCGTCCATGCAATTCCCGCATTTGCAGTTAGCGTAGCATTAATGAAGGATGACGAAGTAATTATTGGAGTCGTTTACGAGATATCAAGAGATGAAATGTTCTATGCCTGGAAAGATTCTGTTGCATTCTTAAATGGAAATGAAATTCTCGCTTCTAAGGTAACTAGTTTAGAGCAAAGTTTAATAGCAACAGGATTCCCATATCAAGATTTTGAGGGGATGCAAAATTATTTGGATGTATTGGTTCATCTTATGAAAAACACACAAGGCTTACGGAGATTAGGATCAGCATCTGTTGATTTGGTTTATGTAGCTTGTGGAAAATTTGAAGCATACTTCGAATATGGTCTTAGTTCATGGGATGTGGCCGGAGGGATTTTAATTGCAAAGCGAGCAGGTGTTCAAATTGCTGATTTTTCCGGTGGTAATAATTATATCTTTGGAGGCGAAATTATTGCATCATGCCCAGGGATATATTCCGATTTTTTAGAATTGATCAAGACATCATTTAATAAAGAATAAAAAATTGAAGTTACCTAAACAGNCCATATTATGTCATCCTGAAGAATGAAGGATCTTGTTACATAGTGNTAATCCGGAAACAAGATTCTTCACTACGTTCAGAATGACACAGGGTTTTTACTTTTGAGTCAATACCCCAACGAAGATCGATCCATGTCCAAACCGAAAAAAAATAGCAAGAAACAAAGACATCAACACGAGCTGGAATCACAAGTTTCAAAGAGTTCTGCTATGCCCAAATTGAATATCTACTTGGGGGTTTTTGTTTTTCTTTTCGGATTTGGTCTATATGCAAACACTATTTATCACGATTATGCCTATGATGATGTCTCTGTAATTTTGGATAACAGGCTAACGCAAATGGGTTTGGAAGGAATTCCGGATCTCTTCACAAAGGCTTATTGGTATGGGTTTCGTGGAGATAATTATGGAACATACAGGCCACTTTCGTTAATAACATTTGCATTGGAGTATGAGTTTATCGGTAATGATCCTCACGTAAGTCATTTCATAAATGTTTTGTTATATGGATGTACGGCTTTGGTGTTATTTGTGGTTTTGCTGAGGCTTTTTAATGGATCAATACCGATAGCTAAGAATCAAAAATATGTACTCCCCCTATTAATAACCCTGATTTACATTGCCCATCCTGTACACACTGAAGTAGTAGCAAATATTAAAAGTCGGGATGAAATCATGTGTCTGCTTTTTTTCTTATTAGCGATGTTGTTTATTTTGGATTACTTATTCAACAAAACAATTCAGCAAAGTAATGGTAAAAGTGCCGTGTATTTATTTTTGGCTCTCATATTTTATTATTTATCCGTTATCTCTAAAGAAACTGCTATAACATTTATTGCAATTATCCCATTAACATTTTACTTTTTCACAAAACTTTCAACTAAGAAAATACTTTTGGTTAGTTCCTACTTTTTAGGAATTGCTGTCATTTATTTGATGATGAGGTTGTCATTCCTGGATAGTTTTGCTGAAGGTGAAAACCTTGCACCTATAGATAATACTATTGCTGCTTCAATGAATTATTCCCAAAGGTTTGCTACTCCGGTTTATATTTTAATGCTCTACCTGAAAATATTATTTGTTCCCCATCCATTGATCTATGATTACTCATATAAAATGATTGATATTGTTGAGTGGACAAATTGGAAAGCTATTTTATCCTTTTTGATTCATCTTGGTTTAGTTATATGGGCATTTAAAGGCTTTAGGAACAAAGACAAGATCGCCTATGGAATTTGGATATATTTTATTCCCCTGTCCTTGGTTTCAAATATTGTCATCCTCATAGGATCAACCATGGCTGAGCGATTTTTGTTCATCCCGTCTTTGGGGTTCAGCTTTGCACTTGTTTTTTTATTGATCAAGTTCTTTAAAATAGAAGAAGAGTCTGGGTTCTCAATCTCAGACATAATAAAAAAGAACAAGTCTCTTTTAACAGTAGTAGGGCTTATCTTGGTCTTTTATTGTTTTAAGACAGTAACAAGAAATGAGGTATGGAAAGACAATTTCACTCTGTACTCAGCAGATATAGAAAATACAACTAAAAGTGCTAGAGCAAATCTCTTTTATGGGCAGGAATTACTGGAAATGGGCAAGGTTGAACCAGATCCAAATAAGAAAAAAGAACTTTTTGATGATACCAAAAAATATATTTCCAAAGCAGGAATTATTGACCCAACTTATTCTGATGTTTGGTTAAATCTGGGTATTGCGTATGTTGAAAGTGGTGACAATAAAACTGCCATTCAAAACTATCAAAAAGTAATTTCCATTGACCCTAAGTATGACAAAGCCTATTACAACATGGGGAATGCTTATTTTAATCTTAAAGAATGGACCAAGGCTGAGGAAGTTTATAGAAAGGCTTTTGAAATCAATCCTCAATATGTAAAAGCCTATTACAACCTGGGAAATGTATATTTAAAGTTAAATAGAAATAATGAAGCTATTCAATATTATGATAAAGCATTAACCCTTGATCCATATTATGTTGACATTTACAACAATAAAGGAAATGCTTTAACCAACATGGATGAATATGGTAAAGCCGTGGAAGTATATAAAAAGGCTATTACTATTAACCCTAATGGACCTATGTTATACAACAACATGGGGAATGCATTAAATCACATGAAAAAGTATGATGAGGCGATTGCTAGTTTCAAAAAGGCAATTCAAATTAACCCCAATTATGAGAGTGCCATTAACAATATTGGTGTTGCCTATTTTTATAAAAAAAATTACAAGGAAGCAATAAATTTCTTTTCCCGTGTACTACAAGTAAACCCAAAAGATAGAGGAGCAGTGATGAATATTGGATTTTGTTATCAGCAATTGGGAAACAAGAAAAAAGCAAAAGAATTTTTCGACAGGGCGAAGACTATTTAGTTAATTTGAAAATTTGATAATTGAGTAATTTGAAAATTATAACAGTAGAATAATTCACCTTGTAACCATTCAGAATCCAACCTTGTGATTCAAGTCCCCTTTAGGGGATTAGGGGTAAAACAGGCATCACCAACATTATCAACTATTGGCCATTCGTATATTAGTAAATATTATAGTATCATTTGTATGAATTAGTATATTGGTATTAATTCGTTATTCGTAAATTATTTCCCAATTCCATAATTAAGCCTGATCTCAAACCTTTCATTTTCGTTTTGCTCAAAATATTTAGCAGTAAGCTTGGAAACGATCACATCAATATTTAAAAACTCATCTTCATTTGGGATGTTACCAACTACTTTAACAAAAAGTTCTTTTTCTTCATCAATACTGGTTANCCTGATGATAGTNCCAAAAGANGCATTTTTATGGAGAACATAATANCTATCATTTATCAANGCTACGTTAGCCGCNGTAACTGCTAGCCCNTGTTCGTCCATTTCCAGGATCTTAACAAGCAAGTCCTCAATCCCATCTTTATTTTGCTCAGTGGACTTTCTTTTCTTTTCTGTTTCCAGGCGCTTTATCAAATCATTCAATCTGTCTTCCATATTGATTGTAGGAACCTCATCTTCTTCAGATACGTTAATAGATACATCATCATTGGAGTATTCAATTGTTGCTGATTCATCGTTTGAGTTCGCTGAAATATATGTTCCCTTATTTTCGTCTATATCTCCCAACCACCCAACAATGAGCTCCTGGCCACTTTTAATATCAGCATCGCTCAAATTATTCCAATGAATTATGTCATCCGTAGAACTTCCATATTGCTTTGCAATTGAATAAAGAGTTTGATCTTTTATAACTTTATGATTAATAGGAATTTGAGAAGATCTATCTGTATTTGTTGTTGAAGAAATTTTGTCAACACTAACGGACTCCAAGACAGCAGTCGTTATTACAATTAGTTCTGCAGATGTTGGAATTTTTACGATTTGATCTTCATAGATCCAATTCTTGATACCGGGATTAGCTCTTTTGATTTTCTTAACACTGATCTTATATCTGCTTGACAGATAATACAACCCTTCTCCACTTTCTACTTTGTGGAGAATAAAATTCCCCTGATCAGATTTTTCAACTTCAATTGAATCAACACTACCTCCTATTAATTGCAAGGGGGGAAATATTAAAATTATATAAATAATTGACCTGAAATGCTTAAACATTAAATGTGTTTTTCTACTTTTAGAAATATTTTGTAAAGTTAAAAAGTATTGAGTTAACATCCTTAGGATTTAAACTGATGGTTAGAAAATTGTTAATTACTTCTGTCTTGTCGATCATTTTATTGATTGGTTCATCATTTACTCCCAATGAAGCAAGCGATATGGTTACTAAAAAGATATACCAGTTTAATATCAAGGAAGAGATTGGCCCTGCGGCATGGAGAACTGTAAAAAAGTCTATTGCAAATGCCGAAGAAATGGGAGCAGATTATATCCTGATCCACATGAATACATATGGGGGAATGGTTGATATGGCTGACTCTATTCGTACGGCAATTTTGAATTGTAAAATTCCAATAATTGTTTTTGTAGATAACAATGCAGCATCGGCTGGAGCCTTAATTTCAATTGCTTGTGATAAAATTTATATGCGAACAGGGGCTAGTATAGGTGCAGCAACGGTAGTAAATCAGGCAGGAGAGAAGATGCCTGATAAATACCAATCGTACATGCGTTCTATGATGCGTTCAACAGCTGAAACCAAAGGTCGTGATCCTAAAATTGCTGAAGCGATGGTTGATGAAAATTTAGTAGTGGAAGGAATTACTAAAGAGGGACAAGTATTAACATTTACCACAAGTGAAGCCCAGGAGCATGGATTTTGTGATGGAGTTGCGGAATCAATTGAAGAGGTTTTAATGGTTGAAGGAATAGAAAACTATGAGATCGAAGAGTATAAAGTAACTGCCCTTGAAAAGGTGATTAGAATATTGGTAAACCCTGCACTAAGTGGTTTTCTTATCATGATAATAATAGGAGGGATATATTTTGAGTTACAGACACCGGGAGTTGGGTTTCCATTACTTGCAGCTATCATTGCAGCCACATTATACTTTGCACCGCATTATTTAGAGGGCCTAGCTTCCCATTGGGAAATATTTTTGTTTTTTATGGGAGTCATCCTTTTGGTATTGGAAATATTTGTCATCCCCGGGTTCGGAATTGCTGGTGTTGCCGGAATTTTGAGCATTATATTTGCCCTTACTTTCAGCTTGATTCATAATGATCTTTTTGATTTTGATTTCACCTTTAGCCTTAATGGATGGGAAGCTTTTACCCATGCACTTTTTACAGTTTTCATCTCTATGGGGTTGTCTATCCTTCTATCCATTGTTCTTGGTAAAAAAGTGATCAAAAGCAATTATTTTGCACGCAATGTTGCCTTATCCACCACCCAAAAATCCGAAGAAGGATATACTGTAGATACCGAAGCTCATGATATTATTGGAAAGACAGGTATAGCAGTAACCGTTCTTAGGCCATCAGGAAAGGTGGAAATTGACAATGAGAGGTATGATGCCAATACCGAAGGTGATTTTATAGAAAAAGATGAAAATATCAAGGTTATTGGAAAGGAAAGCTCTCACCTCATAGTGAGAAAGGCATAATTCTATAACTTGTTACCCTGTTGTAGTATTAATATTACTAAACCCGATGTCACCATGAGTTAATCGAAGGGTGGCCGCTATGTTCTAACTCCCGTGTGCATAAACTTATTTTTAACTACGATCTGATTATTTATGGTGATGTTGAACGAAGTAAAATTATTTGCAAAAACTTGCAAAGTGAAATGACAAAAACTTTAGCTACCGTCATTGCGAAGGAGGAACGACTGAAGCAATCTCCGGTCTTTAGTTCTGCAGGAGATTGCTTCGGGCGAATTGCTAAGGCTCCTGTAAATCGAAAATATATTGGTTTCTGTATTGGATCCTCGCGATGACGCAATTTTTTGTCATTGATAGTTAATCGAAGGGTTACCACAACTTAGTCGCTATGTTTCGACTAACTCAACATCACTCAATTTTTAATGTGATGTAAAAATTTACTTTATTGAACCCCAACATGACATTGATTTTGCTAGTTATCAGGAAAATTTATGGTAAAAAAGCAATAAATCTTCTCTTATTTCTTACATGACTATCTGATAATCAGGCATATTATCCTAAACTTTTCGTATTCAATGCCGTATAAAAATTGAAAGGGGCTTTATATATGGTTTTAATATACAAAACCCACGTGTGATTTTTGATTTATGTGATATTTTGAACATGTAGTTGAAGAAATCAATGAAAATAAATGTAAAAGTTCTATAAATTCTTACATGATATTAATAGTTAATATACTGATTATCAACTTTATAACTTGACTTTTGATCACAGATTCATTATATTTGAATGTTAAGATAAATATATAGTTGTGTTATTATGCCAATGAGAATGAAAATGAAACTACAACCGAAAATTGCACCTAAGCTCAAAACAAAGAGAAGGATGCGAATGAGGATGGTATTTGTCGCTGCCAGCTTTGCCATATTTGCAGTTGCCAGTACCTTAACACTCATTTATACTTTTTCTGATATTGGAACAGCAAAAGCTGTAGTAACAGTAACTGCAGTTGCAACAGGAAATTGGGGGGATGATTCAACTTGGGATACAGGTCTAAAACCAACTAGTGTAGATGATGTAGTAATACCATCCGGATATACGGTCACAGCAAATAGTGACTGGACATGTGCAACTTTAACAATAAATGGACCTACAATAAATGGTACAACCGAACTAACTATTTCAGATGGTAAAACAATAACTGTTACAGGAAATGTAAACATGAATATGGGTGCCGATCGTAAAAAGATCGCAAAGCTGACAATGTTAGGATCCAGTATTCTGGATGTAGATGGTAATGTAACACTTACATGTTCTGATGCAAAAGGTCTTCTGGTTGATATGAGTGATGGAGCCAGCAATTTAAAACTTGCAGGAAGTTTAACTGTTAATACTGAAGCTGTATGGGAATCTGGATCATTAAGTACACTTACATTAGATGGTTCAGCAGCTCAAACAATTCCAAGTTCTTCCGGTTTAGGATTTAACCATGTAATTTTAAATAATTCCAGTAGTGCAGGTGTACTAATTGATGCAGATATTACCAGTGCTATTATAGCTGGTGATTTACGTGTCCAATCCGGAACTCTTAACAATGGGGGTTATGCTATTAATGGAAATGCGATGGGTTCTGCAACATTTGAAGTTGCGAGTGGTGCTAAATTTAAACTTACAGGATCAAGTACATTTGCTACTTTTGGAAATTATGACATAAATAGTAACAGTACAGTTATTTATGATGGTAACGGGCCGCAAACTATTGGTGCGGTAAACTATGGAAATCTTACAAGTAGCAATGTCGGAGATAGAACCTTGCCGGATGGAGCTACAGTAGGAATTTCAGGAACATTTACACCTGGCTTTAACTCATTTACGATAACAGGAAGTACCATCGATTATAATGGCACAGGTTCACAAACCATCAAAGCATTTAACTACAATAATTTAACCTCTTCCAGTACAGGTACGAGAGCTTTACCAACAAGCGGAAAAGTTAGGGTTGCTGGTACTTTTACACCTGGAAGTAATGCCTGGACCGTAACAAGTAGTACTTTTGAATACAATGGAACAGGTACTGGAATGAATGCCCAAACTATTATAGCATTTGATTATAATAATTTGACCTCTTCAAGTTCTGGAGAGAGAACTTTAGCCTCTTCAGGTACGATCGGAATCTCAGGAGCTTTCACACCGGGCACAAACTCATACACAAATACAGGAAGTACTATTGAGTTTAAAGGCAGTGGAGCACAAACTATTCCAGCCATTAACTACAATAATCTTACTTCTTCGGGATCTGGTACAAGAACATTAGCTTCAAGCGGAACTATTGGCATTGCTGCTACATTCACTTCTGGTGGCAATACCTATACTACAACCGGCAGCACTGTGGATTTCAATGGAACCACTACACAAACTATTCCAAACTTTTCTTTCAACAACTTGACCGCAAGTAATATTAGCGGAGTTAATTTAAGTGGTGATTTGACAGTTCCGGGGGATATGATAATTTCCGGCTCGCTGAATGGTGGGGGAGGTGTAATTACTGTTAATGGTAATTGGACCAATAATGGTACTTATACTCACGGTTCAAAGGATGTGACCTTGAGTGGTTCTTCTGCACAAGTAATAGGTGGATCCGCTTCTACGACATTTAATAACCTAAAAATAGACAATACTAATGGAGTAACATTGAATAAAGCCGTTGAAGTTGAAGGTGTGTTAACATTGACTAATGGTAAGATCACCACTACTTCAACAAATTTGTTGACCTTTGATGTTAGTGCTACAGTAACTGGCGGTTCTAGTAGTAATTATATTAATGGTCCTGCAGCTAAAAATACAAATTCTACTTCTGCATTTACTTTTCCTTCAGGTAAGAATAGTACTTACATGCCGTTAGGCATAGAGCCAAACAATACCACAGCCACTACTTTTACTGCAGAGTTTTTTGATGATTCTTCATCTACTGCAAAACCTACAAGCCCAAAAGGGGCAGGACTTAACAGAGTTAGCACCCTGGAATATTTTCAATTAGATAGAGACCTTGGTGGTGGTCCAAAAGCGGATGCTAAAGTTACTTTGTATTGGGATTCCAATAGCCGAGTAGATGGATCCTATTTAGCCGATCTAAGGGTAGCACATTGGGATGGTTTGCAATGGGAGGATATGGGTAATTCATCCTATTCTGGTGATGCAACATCTGGTAGTGTAACATCATCAACTTATATTACTTCATTTAGTCCATTTTCATTAGGATCTTCTTCCGAAAACAATCCATTACCAATTGAGCTTATCACTTTTAATGCAAAACAAGTTGGCAATCATGTAGAACTGAATTGGTCAACAGCTACCGAAATAAACAATGACTTTTTTACAATTGAAAGATCCATTGACGGACAGAATGTGGAAGTTATTGGAGAAGTCTTCGGAGTAGGTAACAGCAACACTCAGCAAGACTATACTTTTACTGACGAAAATCCATTAGTTGGAACTTCATACTATAGATTAAAACAAACTGACTATGATGGTCAATTTGAATACTTTGATTGGGTAGTAGTTAATGCTGATAACTCTAACAAATTTACTATAACTCAAATTGGGCCAAACCCTTGCAGGGGAAATTTAAAGATAAACTATAATTCTCCTAATGAACAAATGCTGAACTTAACAATTTTAAGTTTGACAGGCCAAAAAATCTATAACAATAATTTTGAAGCCACTGCTGGCGAAAATGAGATTACTGTTGCAGAAATTGCCACCGTTCAAAATGGACTATATATCATAAATTTATCTAATGGCATATACTCAACTTCCGATAAACTATTCAAATCTGATTAATAACGATTTTAAGAAACAAATGAAAGCCTGATTTTTCGAAATCGGGTTTTTTTTGTGACAAATTTTTACAAAATTAGTTATTACATAACACTACATAGAAAAAATATCCCAATCTCTCTTTTCATTATTATATTTTAAGAACAATTTATATACCAAATATATGGTATAAAAGGG
>JAESSM010000017.1 GCA_016764115.1 Bacteroidia bacterium
ATACAAATGGTTTCCCATCTTCCCTGGTAGAAATGCTTTTCTCAAACACCTCATTTTGCTTCCAAAAAGCCAATACCTCTTCGGCTATTTTCGGTAGATCTAATTGTTTATACTCTTTGTAATTCTTGGTGCTCATAACATGAACTTAAACCTGATCAGGTTTAACCGTATTATCAATATGACTTTCTAAATCCAACGCATCTAATTCAATATCCTCTTCCTCATCATAAACTTCAATCAATGGCTCCTTTAAGGCATTGGTATATATGCTTCTTTCGAGTGTAAGCAACATTGAAGGCAATAGAACCAAATTGGCAAACATCGCAAACATCAACGTTAAGGAAACTAAAAGTCCTAATGCAACTGTACCTCCAAAATTAGAACCCATGAATATCGCAAACCCACAAAGCAATATTATCGAAGTATATAGCATACTCACTCCTGCTTCCTTAAGTGCTGCATTTACAGCTAAAGATATATTAAACTCGTTTGATCTCAGTTCTTGTCTGTATTTAGCAAGATAGTGTATCGTATTATCAACGGAAATTCCAAATGCTACACTGAAAATCAAAACTGTTGATGGCTTTAGAGGAATATTAAAAAACCCCATGACCCCGGCAGTAATTAATAGTGGGATAAAGTTAGGTATCATAGCTATGATTAACATTTTATAGGAAGAAAAAAGCATCGCCATCAACATGGAAATAAACAGTATGGCTAATAAAACACTTTGCTTGAGGTTTTTTATTAAATAAGAATTAGACCGTGAGAATATCAAGCTCGTACCAGTTAGTAAAACATTATATTTTTCAGGATCAAATATTTTTTTGATCTTTTTTGTAAGATCCTGTTTTATCTCGTCTATGCGAAGAGCACCTACATCTGCTATACGAACACTAATTCTTCCTTTTTGTTTATCATCATCTACAACAGCAAATGCCAAATCATTGTTAATTTTAGAATTTGCTATATAAGGCAGGATAAAGCCCTGCTCTCTTTTAGTTGGCAATTCATACTTTGAAACTTTTCCATTATAAAAAGCCTGTTTGGTAAATTTGGCAAAATCTCCTAATGACAATGACCGGGATAATTCCGGATACCCTTGAAGAACAGCATTTAGTTCCTCCATTTTTTTAAGAGTGGTTAGTCTTGTTATTTTACCTTTTTTCTTAGCATCAATTAGTATTTCAAATGGCATTACTCCGTCAAAATTGCTTTCAAAAAAAGCGAGGTCCTTATAAATAGGATCTGATTTTGGTATATCCTCTGTAAAATAACCTCCAGTTCTAATTTTTATGCACCCTACAACCGATAGAACTATAAGCAATGAAGTAACTATATATATTGTCGGCCTTTTATTATTTACCCAATTGGAAAAAGCATTCAAAATATTAATTGTAATCCTGTTTTCAAGATGTTTAGTTGCTCTTACAGATGGAGCAGGTAAATAACTAAATACAACAGGAATGAATATAATTGAAATAATATAAGTCATCATTATATTCAATGCAGCAATATTCCCAAACTCTTTTAATAACGGACTGTCAGTAAAAGAGAAAACACCAAACCCGATTGCTGTAGTGAAATTGGTTAAGAAGGTTACCACGCCAATCTTCTGTACCATCCTAGACAGTGATTTGAATTTATCACCATGCTTCCTGTACTCATCATGATATTTGTTCAACAAGAAAATACAGTTCGGAATCCCAATTACTACAATTAGAGGAGGAATTAGTCCAGTCAGCAACGTCATATCATAGCCAAACAAAACCAGTGACCCAATTGACCAAACCACGCCAGCTATCACCACTATCAATGGAAATATTACTGCATAGAATGATCGAAAGAAAAGAAGTAGAATTACAGCAGTTACTGCAATAGCATAATAAATAAATTGTTTAAGCTCCTTCGCAATTTTTGTAGTATTATTGGTTCTTATTAAAGGAAGACCAGAATAATGTAATTTTATGTCTGCATACTCTCCAAATAAATTGGCTTTATCCAGAATTTCTAAGACAAGTTTGTTTCTTGCCTCTGAATTAACCTTTTCCTTACTGATCTTAATTGCCATCAAGTTAGCCTTGGTTTCCTTATTAAATATCAGCCCATCATAAAATGGAAGGTTAAATATCTTCTTAAGTTTCTTATCTAATTCCTGCTGAGTTGTTGGTTTTGATTCAAACAATGGGATAATATCAAACTTCTTTGCTTCACGGTTCTTTTTTATATTGTAAATGCGGGTTAATGATAATACATCATCTACTCCTTCTAAAGATTTTACCTCTTCCGCTAGCTGATACCACTTATTAAAATTCTTTAATTTGAAGAATTTATCATCTTTAAGGCCAATAAACATGGTGCTTCCATCTTCACCAAACTGCTCTTTAAAATCTAGATATCGTGAATATTCTGCATCATCTTCTGGTAAGATATTCAGAAATTGATAAGACTGTTTAACCTGACCGGACTTATAGGCCATAAAAGCTGTTGCTAACCCCAATAAAGTGATCAAAACCAGCCTGTTACGCAGAATAAATGTTGCTATTTTTACCCACATGATAAATGAGGTGCAAAGATACTAAAAATAGTGATTTGCTTTACTCACAAATCCAATATGTTATGATGTAAGAAAATCGCTAAAAAAATACTGTTTTAAATAATATGTTTGATTACTTTTAACATGAAATCTCAATTGAAACTTACACATCAAATTGATCAATGGACGATAAGGTGAGGATTCTCTTGATAGAAGAGAATGAAAGGGACCAAAAGTTAACTAAAGAGACATTTGCCAATCTTAAAGGAGATATATTCCAACTTTACTGCTGTTATACTCTGGATGAAGGTTTAAAGGCAGTTCCTGAAAACAATATCAATATTATTTTCCTTGGTACTACCCTTATTAACACCAATGGACTTACTCACCTTAAAAGGCTAGTAGAGGCCTTTCCAAAGATTCCAACGATATTATTACTAGACATAGAGGATGATGAATATGGAAAAAAAGCCATGCAGATTGGCGCGCAAGATTATGTTGCAAAATGGTCATTAAACAGAAGGCTTTTACACAGAATTATCATTCACGGTATCGAAAGACAAACTTTTCAAACTGAGCTTGAGTCCTACCGTCAAATGAGGATTACCGAGATGGAAAAAAACTACATGAATCTTATCGAGAATAATATTGACGGAATGATGGTCGTGGACAAAAACAAAAATGTGGAATTCGTGAATTTAGCCGCAGTAAAAATGCTTGGTAGAAACAAAGATGAACTTTTGGGGAAACCATGTGAAGTACCCTTTCAACAAGACTCTACCAAAGATGTTATGATCAAATATCCTGATAAAAAAAATTCAATTTTAGAAACACAGACAATAACCACTAAATGGGCTAACAGAGAAGCAAACCTTTTGATTTTAAGAGATATTACTCAAAGAAAGAAATTTGAACAACACATTTCGTTTGAAAAGACCTTGTTGGAATACCAAAGTGAAGCGTCCATCGATGGAATTCTTTATGTTTCTGAAGAGGGAACTATTAACTCCTACAATAGTCGATTACTTAAAATGTGGGAGTTAAAACCGGAAGATATTAAAAATAAATCCGGTAATGAAGTATTAATGCTTATTGCAACCAAGATCAGAAATGGCGATTTTCTAAAATCAAAAGTTACGTTTATTTGTGAGCATAAAGAAGAAATAGCACATGGTGAGGTTTTATTGTTTAATGGTGGTATTTATGACGTTTACAGTGCCCCTGTAAAAAGTAATGAAGGAACCTATTATGGAAGGGTTTGGTCATTTTATGATATCACCAAAAGAAGAAATACCGAAAACGCCTTAATGAAAAGTGAAGAACGATTCAGAACTATATTCGAAAATGTTCCAGTTGGATTATTCAGAACTACTCCGGAAGGAAAAATAATTATGGCTAACCCTGCTTTAGTAAATATGTTAGGATATAATTCGGTTGAAGAACTTGACAACATAGACCTTAATAAGGAAGGCTTCGCACCTGGATTTACCAGGCAAGACTTCAGAAAAATTTTGGAACAGGAGGGCGAAGTAATTGGCCTGGAATATAAATGGGAAGGACCCAATAATAAAACCTTTCATGCAAAGGAAAACGCCAAGGTCATAAAGGATGAAAATGGCAATACTTTATATTACGAAGGGAGTATAGAAGATATCTCTGATAAAAAAATCGCTGAGGAAAAGCTAACTGAATATACTATAGAGCTTCAAAGAAGTAACCAAGAGCTACAGGATTTTGCAAGTATAACCTCCCATGACCTTAAAGAACCACTCCGAAAGATCACCACATTTTGTGATAGGCTCAAAGAATCTGACAATCAACTTGATGAGCAGGGCAAACTGTACTTAGACAGAATGTCCGAATCAGCAAAAAGACTGCAAAGATTAATTGAAGATATTCTGGAATATTCTCGCATTACTGCCGGGTCCAAGAAATTTCAGGAGGTAGACCTCCATGTAATTTTAAAAAATATATTATCAGATCTTGAATTAAAAATTGAACAGTCCAATGCTTCTATTCATGTTAATGAATTACCTACTATAAATGCGGAGCCAGCCCAAATGCATCAACTATTTTTAAATATTATATCCAATTCACTAAAATTCTCACACAAGGACACGGCCCCAACCATTGTCATTAATTGTAGTAAACTGGAAAACAACAGTTATGTAATTTCGATTCAAGATAACGGTATTGGTTTCGAGGAAAAATACTTAGAAAAAATTTTCAAACCGTTTCAAAGATTGCATGCCCGAGCACACTATGAGGGTAGTGGAATTGGATTGGCGATTTGCCAAAAAATAGTTATAAGACATAAAGGAACAATTACTGCCACAAGTAAGATCAGAGAAGGTTCCACATTTAACATAACTCTGCCAGCAACTCAAACAGTCAGCACTTCAGCTACCAAAGAAGTAGTTGCATAATACTATAGCTCCATTAAAATTTGAACCTACATAATAAAATAAAAGGTGCGACCATAATCGAGGTTGTTGTTGCCTCAATAATTACAACCCTAAGTATTGCTATGGGATTAATGATTTTTTTTCAGATCATGAAATCCAATCAAATTAGCAAAAAAGTACAAGCGAAAATAGTTATTGCCAACCTCATAATTGATCAGAGGTTGAAAAACAATCACCAAGCTGCACAATTTGAGACTAATAGCATTAGAGTAGTAAAAGATGTAACAGACCATCCAGAGTATAAAAGCTGTAAGATATTGCAATTGACAGCATTTGATGCATCTGAAAGAATATTGGTAACACATAAAGAAATTGTACACTCCTATTCATTCAATTAATGAAGGGTAAATTAAGGGCATTCACTTTAATAGAGGTAATTATTGCTTTGGCTTTGGCAGGAATTGTTACAACAATCTCAGTAATGGGGTTTCAAATCATCAGTAAAAACTTTGAAAATTATAAGAAATCAAATGCAGATTATTTGGCAGTTGCAACGGTTCATCAAGTTATGAATCATGATCTTGAGCTTTCAAAATTAGTAAAAAAGACAGTATCAGGATTTATCTGCAATACTCAAATTCATTCAATTGAATATAAATTTGAAGAGACATTTTTGATAAGAAATATAAATACTGTAAATGATACTATGGCATTTAACGTAGGTCGTTGCGAATTCCTCTACAATCATATGGAGCAAAATATTACTGGGGAATTAATAGATGAGATAGAAATTAATATCAATCAGGATCAAAACAGTCTCCTGATTCATTTAGTGAAGTGGTATGCTGCCAATATAAAACTAAATAACCTTTAGCTTTTGCTTGGTTCTGGTTCACTCTAAAGTGGCCTATAAAATACTGTGTTCGATTCCTATTACCTGATGAGTTTACCCAAGCATCCTCTTAATATTCCGGAACATCAACGTTTCAACATCCTTAACTATACCATCAGCTTCAATTATGTCTTTAAGATCAGCCATAATTTTGACTTTGGTCTCTTGGTCTGAGCAAAATTTATCGCTATAGTCCATAATGAACTCATTCATTTCAAAATCCGAATGTTGCTTATATTCCTTCATGACATCCATAATTATCGTGCTATAGTTTCTATCAAGTGCCTCTTCTCTATCGTCAAACTTGCTGTGCAACGCTTCCAATTCATCATCTGACAAATTATAGTCAGCATTAGCAACACTCAAGTACAAATATATCATATAATGGTCTGGTGTCCAGCTTGAATCTATAAGTTCTTTGTTGATCATAAAATATAATTTTAGTTAACAGATAGTGACTAACACAAATATAAAATTTACTTTTTCAATATCAAATTTTACCATTAGATATTCTTCTAGTAATCTTCTTTAAGCAGCCATAGATAATTGCTTTAAGTATCTAAAATGAGAGGTTATTGCACCTACTAAACTTTCATGTCTATAAGAATGACCATTAACCCGGCAATATTCTTTTATGATAGGTGTAAGTTTATAATAATGGCAATGACACATTTTAGGGAATAAGTGATGAGCTACATGAGTATTCAACCCTCCTGTTATCCAATGAACTATCCTAGATGTCGGTGCAAAGTCAATAGTAGCTTCCAATTCATGCTCGCTCCAGTTAGCTTCTATGTCTCCATTATCATTAGGTGTAGGAAAGGACGTATGTGGAACAAAATGGCCTAAGACAGCTGTAAATGAAAGTAGAAGGCCACCAAAGAAATGCATGATCATAAATCCTGTTATTACTAAATACCAAGGAATACTTGTGAATAATATCGGGCAAATCAATATATAAAACACGTAAAATGTCTTAAAGAAAATAAGAATTAGCCATTGCTTCTTGCTGTGCTTCAAATTATGAAGATTGCAAATATCTTTCTTTAAAAAGAGTTTTATATCAATAACAAAGATCCAAAACAGAGTATAAAACGCATAAAAAACCGGGGTATAGATATGTTGAAAACGATGAAACTTCTTTAAAGGCTGATCTGGGTTAAGTCTGACCAAAGGAACATTCTCAATGATAATATCTCCACCCAAAACATTCGTAAAAGTATGATGTTGAATGTTGTGTCTTATATCCCAGATATAAGTGTTGATTCCTATAAGATCCCCTAAATAACATAGAAGTTTATTAGCCGATTTATTTGAAGAAATTGCCGAATGTGAAGCATCATGAACTATGTTAAACACAACCATTACTCCACAAAGTCCCATGAGAATTGCAAAAGCCAATGCCACAAACAAGTGACTTTGAAAATAATAGATCATAAAATAAGAACCTATATAGCCAGTCAACAAGCAAGTTCCCTTGATCCATATTGATCTGTCACCATATTGATCTAAATCTCTACTTTCAAAATACTCATGTACTTCTTTCTTTATTCCAGTATAAAAGTCAGAATTAGTACCGTTTTTAAATTTCATAATTTATCAAGTTAATATTTAATTAAAAACCCATATCCTCTTCACTTCTTCCAATCTTAATTGTTTTTACTGTTAAACCCAAAAGTTAATCCCATGTACCAACCTTCTTTCCCGGGAACTACATAGGCATTTACAGGTATATTTAAATGACCTGATTTGAATGTTTTACCAACTGCCCAAACAAAACCGGATGATAGCTCAACTATCCCTCTCCTGTCCATTCTGTAAATTTCGTCATTAGGATTAGGTATTGAATTTCCATTGCCATCAGTTCCGTTCCAATCCTTGGATAATTTCCAGGCACCATCTTCATCATAATAACCTTTTGCTTTTTTAACGAGCCCAAAATTGGGGCCGAATGCAAATTCAAAACCATATTTGTTATTTCTAAACCCATTCATAAATGTTATGCTTGGTATAAACAATCCCTGGTCAATTCCACTAACAGCCATTACCATCTCAAAAACGGCTTGAAAATTTCCTTCGTTTAAATATTGTACTTCATGTTGATATCCGAAATGAGTCATATAAGGGTATACGTCATATCCCCCATTTTTTTGATTAGCCATAAGTCTTTCTCCTTTATCGCCAGTAATATAGGCAACTCCCATTCTCGGTCCGGACAATGTAACTTTGGATGATCCGGGATTTCTAACTGCACTTTCATAATGATGTTTTTGCGTCAACTTTAGCTTAAGATTCTCATCAATTTGGATGCCGAGTAATTCTCCGATAGAAATTCCAATCATATTTTGGATTTCAGGTTGCAGGTTTAAATATTCATTAACTACAATCCTGTCAATGCTAGAAGTTGCGATATTAACTAACCTTAATGTTATAAGAATTTTTTCTCCATACCTTTCTATGTTTCCACAAAGTACTTTATCTACTCCAAAAATTTTACCTGCTGCAACCAAGCATGACTTACCAAAGCAATGGCTCAAATCCAATTCTTTCCGTTCAATGATGTCATACATTTCATATTTATCTAGTACCTGATAAACATTGGTTTTTTCAAGTTCAATCCTGATTAGGTTTGTTAATTGCTCCGAATCCAATAAAATGCCTTTTGAATCTAAGTACATCACAGCTACCTCTGCATTATTTTGAGCTTGACTAAATCCTGTAAGAAATAAGAATGCCAGTGCTACTGCAATGGATTTTCTCATGAATCTCATCTTTTTTATTTTTTGATTTAACAAATAAAACCTTACGACTTCTTGCCATAACTGGTTTATTTTTTTCAAATTTTTCATGATCAATTCTCCTT
>JAESSM010000155.1 GCA_016764115.1 Bacteroidia bacterium
GTTTAATGATGTTCATTTACATTTATGGAATGTCAGAAACAAAAAACACTTCATTCACTAAAAATGAAGCCAACCCAACCGAAACACAACTTACAGACGGGAAAGCTATTTACATGAACTATTGCCAAAACTGTCATGGAAAAGATGGTACACTTGGTTTAAGTGGGGCGGCTGACCTACAGGAAACAGAAATGCATTTAGAACAGATGAAAGAGATAATTTCCAATGGTAAAAATGCCATGATTGCTTATAATAACATTCTAACGCCTGAACAGATACAAAAACTAGCTGAGTACGTACAAACTTTAGGGCAGGAGCAGTAATTCATGATCGAACACAAACAAAACTCACTTAAAAAAGAGACTGCAGTCATCGTGGGAGTTATCACGCCTGGAAATTCCAACATTCAGGTTAATGAACATTTGGATGAATTGAAGTTTCTAGCCAAAACTTCCGGAGCTAAAACCATTAAAACATTTGTACAAAAACTTTCACATCCAGATTCTAAAACCTTTGTGGGTAAAGGAAAGCTTCTGGAAATAGCAACATTCATAAAACAAAAAGAAATAGACATTGCTATTTTTGATGATGAATTAAGTGGTTCTCAGATTCGAAATATTGAGAGGGTGTTGGATTGTAAAATACTTGATCGCAGTAACCTCATACTAGATATTTTCGCTACGCACGCCCGAACGGCCCAATCAAAAACGCAAGTTGAGCTGGCTCAGTACGAATATTTACTTCCCCGATTAACAAGGATGTGGACTCACCTTTCAAAACAAAAGGGTGGAATCGGTATGAAAGGCCCGGGTGAAAAGGAAATAGAAACTGACAGACGACTTATTCGAAACAGGATTTCTTTACTAAAAAAACAACTTCAACAAATTGATAAACAGAACACCGTAAGAAGAAAAAAACGTGGAGAATTGATTAGAGTTGCTTTGGTTGGTTATACAAATGCAGGCAAGTCTACCATAATGAACCTATTAAGCAAATCTCAAGTTTTGGTTCAAGACCAGCTATTTGCTACCCTGGATACGACAACCAGAAAAGTGGTGATCAATAATCTACCCTTTCTTATGTCAGATACAGTTGGTTTTATAAGAAAATTGCCACATAACCTTATAGAGTCTTTCAAGTCAACTTTGGATGAAGTTCGTGAATCTGATATTTTAATCCATGTTGTTGATATTTCTAATCCGTTATTTGATGAACACATCACAGTGGTTAACGAAACCCTACTGGAACTTGGAGCGAAGGATAAACAAATACTATTGGTTCTCAATAAGATTGACCAGTATAAAAATGAAGATTCAACTGATTTGAATAATCTTGATAACAGCTGGATGAAAAACGCTTATCCAAATAGTTTTATGATATCAGCATTAGAACGGACTAACATTGAAGAATTTAGAAATGCACTGTTTGAGTCTGTAAAGGAATTGCATTTTAAACGGTATCCCTACTCTAAGAAACCAGTTGATTACTTGCCAGAGTGACCTTAATTTTTGGTTATAACTATCTTCTTATTAATAGTTTGATGTTCCGTTTCAACTTTAATAATGTAAACTCCAGCATTTCCGATTTTTACCTCTAGGTTATCAAGTTGAGGTTGTTCCTTTCGGAAAATCACCTTCCCAGTTATATCAGTTAGAGAAACTGATTTAATTTTCGATAACTCATCATAAGAAATTGTAAATAATCCTGAAGATGGGTTTGGGTATATTCTCAACTTATCAAATTGATCCATTTCGGAAATAGCATCTCCCCAATCTACAATTACCGTTTTAGATGTTACATCCGAAGAAACTGCATTATTCACCGTTAATTTCACTGTATAGGTATCCGGCTTAGCAAAAGTATAAGTTGGGTTTTGTTCAAATGCCGTTGAGCTATCGCCAAATTCCCAGTACCATGTGATAGGATTGTTTAACGATGAATCAGTAAATGAAACCTGCATTCCATTTACGCTATCACCAAAATTTGCAACTACAGTATTCATAACAGTAATATATGATTGTTTCACCGCTGTGTCATTTCCATTGATATTTGATACGGCTAAACTAACATCATAAACACCAACACTGTCGTAAGTATTCTCAGGTTGATGAATGGTGGAAGTGGTACCATCTCCTAAATCCCAAAACCAGCTTGTAGCTGATGCTGACGCATTATAAAAGGTGATTTTATCGCCAACAACAACATTGGTATTCAACACATAAAAATCGGCTGAGGGAGCAGGATCAATCTCTGATAAAAACTCAATGTATCTGATCTGATTATCTACATCTGCACTCACTGTTACAACAGGATGCCCTATTCCTTTTGCTAAATATTGATACTCAGTTGTTGTATCTCTAAACAACTCACCTAATTTGAGAGGAAAACCAAAAAGGTTATAGTAAACTGTGACTATTGATATTCGGTACTCTTTCATTCTCAGCACCTGGAAAGTATCTAATGGCGAGATCAAAGTTCCCCAACCATCAAAATCCATTGTTTTAAATATCTCATTTACGAAAAATGTATCTCCAGTTGATTCAAAATATCCACTATCAGAAACTTGTGTCCCATAAGTTGCATTTGCCTTCATCATTAATTCATCATCTGAAGAGAAAAAATTGACCTTCCGTAATCCATACGAAGTTAGATCCATGTTAGCTCCTACACCCCATACTCCTGTTGAAGTATCGGTTCGAGTATAAGCATACATATTTAAACCGAAAAACTCAATCCATGTGGCCATATCAGCAGAAGGAAAATCAGGACCGAAAGGAGTTGTGGTTGGATCTAAATATGCAAAGCTGTCTATATAAGCAGAAAACAAACCACGAAAATCCCAAAACATAGAATCTGCGGAAGAAGTGTCTATGTAAGATTGGTATAAAGTATCCAACGCAAAAGTACTGTCAATAGCAACAGCAAAAGAATTCCCCGCAACAGGAAATTCATCTTTCGTAATAGTTATCTGTGCATTGACTTGCAATGACAGACAAAACAAGACTAAGCAAATTAGATACTTTTTTATTTTCATAGAATTACATTTCATGCATTAAATCAATTCTGGATACTAGATTCTGGATGCTAGATACTAAAAATGACATTTAAAATTAAAATACAAAATCGAGGTTTCAAAGATACAAAATCAAAAATCAAGCAAAAGTCTGCATATCGTGGAGTTTTCTATATAGTCCATTTTTATTGAGCAATTCTTCATGTTCACCTTCCTCAACTATTTCTCCATTGTCTATAACAACAATCCTATTAGCATGCTGAATGGTAGAAAGGCGGTGTGCTATCACCAAAGATGTTCTATTTTCCATTAATTTATTCAGTGCTTCCTGAACCAACATTTCAGATTCTGTATCCAATGATGACGTTGCCTCATCTAATATCAAAATTGCGGGATTCTTTAAAATTGCCCGTGCAATAGATAATCTTTGCCTTTGTCCACCGGAAAGCTTCCCTCCCCTATCTCCAATATTGGTTTCATAGCCGTTATCAAATTCAAGAATAAAATCATGGGCATTAGCAACTCTCGCTGCTTCTTCAATTTCCTCCTTACTTGCGTCAGGCTTACCAAATGCGATATTATTATAGATCGTATCATTAAAAAGGATAGATTCCTGGGTAACAATACCCATTAATGCGCGCAAGCTCTTCAGTTTACAATCTCTAAGAGAAACTCCATCTATTGTTATATCACCTTCCGTTGGATCATAATATCTTGGGATCAGATCAGCCAAAGTGGACTTGCCTCCACCTGAAGGACCAACCAATGCTACCGTCTCACCTTTTCTTAATTCAAAATTAATGTTTCTTAAAACTATTTCAGTATTGGCGTTTTCATATACAAACGATAAGTTCTTGTATTCAATTTTATCAGAAAATCCATCAATAACTTTAGCATCAGGTTTGTCCTTAATATTTGATTCAACTTGCAATACTTCTTCAATCCTTTGCATCGAAGCCATTCCCTTTTTTATATGGTAATAAGCAGTAGCAAAAGATTTAGCAGGTGGTATTATTTGCGAGAAAATCGCGATAAACCCAATAAACATAGCAGCATCTATTTCGGTAGAGTCAGATAAAACCATTTTACCCCCAAACCACATGACTGTTACTAAAACCGCTGCGCCTAAAAATTCAGTTAATGGAGAAGAAAGGTCTTTCTTCCGATACATGCTGATCAAGAAATTACTGTGTTTATCACTTTCACCTTTAAATTTGTTAAGTGTAGCTTCTTCAGCATTAAAAGCCTTAATTATTCTCATTCCTGATAAGGTCTCATCAATTATAGAAATTATATCTCCCATTTTACTTTGACCCAATTCCGCGTATCTTCTAAGACTATTACCAACTTTTCCGATAATAAATCCAGTTATGGGCAATAAAATGAGAACAAATAATGTGAGTTCAGGACTCATCAATAGCATTGCAAAAAGAAATAGAATAATGGAAACAGGGTCACGAAAAGCAACTTCTAATGAACTCATTACTGACCATTCAATTTCCTGAACATCAGTTGTCATCCTTGCAGTCAGATCACCTTTCTTTTCATTAGAGAAATATCCTAATGGCAAACTCAACATCTTCTTATATATCTCATTTCGTATATCACGAACTGCTTTATTTCGAACAACAGCTAATACATGTAATGCCAAATACCTGCATAAATTCTTAAGAAAAAACAATACCGTAACCAAAACACAAATGAAGAACAACGCATCATATCTACCATGCTCAATAATGATCTTGCTTAGATAATAGTAGAAGTAGTCTATTACTGAATCAACCGATATTCCTAACTGAGGAGCTTTATCAACTAATTCTTCAGTCCCAAACAATAATCTCAAAAATGGAATAACCATCGTTAATGACACTACTGAAAAGATAACCGCAAGAATGTTAAATACAGCATTCAGCAATCCATTAACCCAATAAGGTTTGATTAAACTCAGTATTTTACTAAAAAAATTCATTCAACTACGAACTATGAACTAACAACTGCAAACTATTACCTATCTTTGTATATGATGGAATCTAAACGTCAGCAAAAACACTCCAAAATGATATTGAGAGAAATAGGTGCTATTTTTCAACATGATATTAAGGAAATTACCGGAAAAGCATTTATTAC
>JAESSM010000123.1 GCA_016764115.1 Bacteroidia bacterium
TTTAAAAACTAATTAGTTCCTGCCCATAAACCGCAAAATCAAAAACCAAAATGCATTTTTTGATAACACACTCCTACACCCATCTCAAGAGGGGAATATAGGTATTTTGATTTTTGATTTTTGCTTGAAAACGACTCATTATAGACAGACGCTAATTATATCAGCAAATTTAAAGCAATTTAACACTCCAATCACTTGCTAATTATTGGGTTTAAATATAACTTTGTATGCTTACGCCAATTCTCAAAACTTTAATTTAAACGACATATGAAATTCATTGTTTCAACCTCAGCACTTTTAAAAGGATTACAAGCTATTAGCGGTGTTATCAACCCAAATTCTGTATTACCAATTTTAGAAAACTATTTATTTCAAGTTAGTAACGGGCAGCTAACCGTAACCGCTTCAGACTTGGAAACTACCATGCAAACTACACTTCCGGTCGAATCAAAGGAAGATGGAGTAATTGCTGTTCCTGCAAAGATCATTTTAGATCCTTTAAAAACATTCCCTGAGCAGCCTGTTACATTCACTATAGATAATGACAAGAACTCTGTTGAAATAAGTTCAGATAATGGTAAGTATAAAATAACCGGAGAAAGTGGAAATGACTTTCCAAATATTCCAGAACCTGAAAATGTATCTTCAATTGAAATGAGCTCAAAAGTTCTATCAAATGCCATCAACATTACCTTGTTTGCTGTTGGAACCGATGAAATGCGTCCGGCAATGTCGGGTGTGTACTGCCAGTTAAATGAATCGAACATTCATTTTGTTGCAACAGATGCACACAAATTGGTGAAGTATACCAGAAATGATGTGAAATGTTCAGAACCTACTTCATTTATTCTACCTAGGAAAGCACTCAATCTTTTAAAAACTTCCCTGGCTACAGAAGAAGAATCTAATGTTAAGATCAACTACAACAAGTCTAATGCATTCTTTTCTTTCTCAAACATTAACTTGATCTGTCGACTTATTGATGAAAGATACCCTGATTATGAAGCTGTTATTCCATTAGAGAATCCAAATAAAATGGGAATCAGCAGGGAGGCTTTGTTAAACTCCATTCAAAGGGTTGCAATCTTTTCAAGTAAAACCACTCATCAGGTAAAGCTAAAGATCAATGGTAGTGAACTCCACATTTCTGCTGAAGATATTGATTTTGCCAATGAAGCTACCGAAAGGCTTTCTTGTAATTACGAGGGTGAAGATATGGAGATCGGCTTTAACGGAAAGTTCATGATAGAAATGCTATCGCATTTAGATACTGATGAAGTTACTGTTGAAATGTCAGAACCAAACAGGGCAGGAATTATTCTTCCTAATGGAATATCGAAAGATGAAGAAATCCTAATGCTGGTAATGCCTGTGATGTTGCACAGTTATGCTTGATTAGCTTGTTAGCTGATAGCAAGTAGCTTATAGCTGTATTAATTGTAGTTATTTTTTCTTTTTAATCCCAAGATCAATCCAATAGTTCCAATAAGGCAGCATACGCCAAACCATAAAAATATGTGATAAGCTAATACTCTGCATATAACAGTGAATGCAAATAGAGCTATTCCTGTGATCTCCCACACTGTATCTTTGTTCCACCTTTTTTGATCGTCTATGAAAGGCTTTTTATTTATTAGAATTCTCAATTCATCCCAATCCCAATATATCAACATTAAATTCGCTAATAACATTAACCCTGTGATAATAGGTGTACCGGCAAATTCATAAGAAATTGTGACCATGAATATGCTCGTTATTATTGGGAGGAATAACAAAGCGCCCAATTTAGAATATCTTTGCGTCATTAATAATAATCCGGCAACTAATTGCGCACCGCCCAAAAACTTCCAGTAAATTCCTGACTGGTATAATGTTTCAAAAAAATGCCATGCGGTATCTATAGGATGATCCGCACCACTATCAGCCGTAAACCTTTTCCCTTGTATTTTAATCACACTGGAAAAAACAAATGCTCCTCCTATCAAGTATCTTGTATAAATGACAAAAAGTTGAACCAGAAGTCTTTGCTTCAATTCTTTCACTAAATTCCTATGGCTATAAGCTATGTGCTATCGACTAATTGGAATGTTCTCGTCCAAATATTTTACCGGCCTGCCATAATAGGTTCATTTTCTTCTTCTCTTCTTTTTCGTCTTCAGATTCCTCTTTTAAAGAAAGATTATCCAAATTCGGTTGGCCGGCATTTACCCACGCAGTAAACCAAAAACTTCCCAGGTCAATCATTGATGCTGTTAACCTGCGCTCAACCATTCCACTTAATTTTTTGTGGTATGCATACGAATATGGCTGTGAATGAGTTTTGATATTGCTCCTACCCCTGGTTTCATAACTGTATATCTGATCACTTGGAAAGGAATTATGAAGTTCTTTTTCAAAAGTAAGCACCGAGTCTAAGGCACTAAAACTTGCATGAATGATCTCCCAAATTCTAGCCAACGGCTTATCGACATATTTCGCTCTTCCAACTAAATAATCATAATTGTCAGCATATAATTCAGGCAATCTGCTTTCCCAAAAACCATGTATGCCTTTCTGGTCGGTAAACTGTCCGTTATAATTTTCGGTAGTGTGAAGTGGCACGTGAGCATCACCCATGTAATGGCCGAACTCAGTAGATATTTTTAGAATTCTATAGGCATTTTTTTCTTTAAAAGCGTCAGTCAGTTTATACATCATCAAATTTAGATGCCATGGTAAAATACCGTACTCTTGCAAGGTATCTTCTGTAAATTTTTCCACAGCATCTTTCCATCTTTTAGGCATGATTTTGAAAGGCTCTTCACCATAATGATCAATATCTATGTAATGCCGTGGCGCTTCCTCCTTTATCGCATATCTTCTTTTATCAGGACGTACGGCTTCATTGGTAATATATTCTATATGTTTTTTGTAAAAACCGATCATCTCAGGAGGCAAGGTAAATACCGCCATCCTGTTGATGTGTTTGTGCGACCAAAAACCCCAACCTTTTATATTAGTAGTATAGGTAAGGGACAATAATACTATTAAAAACTTTACCGTAATATTTCTCATTTTCGTAATATCTCAATTTATAATTAGCAATTTACAATTTACAAATGATTTTCAGTTAATTGTTAGCTGATAATTGTAAATTGCTGAAGTGTATTTAAGTATTATCATACCGGTTTATAACGAACAGGGTTCCATTTTTGAAGTTCTGAAGTTGTTAAACGATGTTCAGTTTCCTGAGCAAGTTTCTAATAAAGAAATTATTATTGTTGATGATTGTTCTACTGATAACTCCAGGCAAGTCATTGCTGATTTTATTAGGGAAAGCTCCGGATTTCGATTAATTGAACATGAAAATAATCAGGGAAAAGGGGCTTCAGTGAAAACGGGAATTGAAAATTCCAATGGTGATGTATATTTAATTCAGGATGCTGACCTTGAACTATCTCCCTCCGATATCCCAAGCCTGATCATTGCTATGCTCGAAACTAAAGTTCAATTTATAAACGGATCAAGATATTTGCCCGGAGTTAATAGACCTTTATTTGCATATAGAAGGTATGTAGCTAACCAACTTTTTACCAACCTCACTTCATTACTTATAAATGTAAAACTAACTGACGTAGCTTGTGCTTATAAGCTTTTCACAAAAGATCTTTACGAACAGTTATCCTTAAACGAAAAGGGTTTTGGTTTTGAATCTGAGTTAATGATCAAAGCAATGAGGGTAAAGAAAAACAACATTGCTGAAGTTCCTGTTAAGTACTTTCCAAGAAATCAGGGGGAAGGGAAAAAATTAAGAACAATTGATGGATTTATTATTCTCTGGGTAATATTAAAGTATGGAATGCTAGGAATAAAATAAGATCTGGACTGTNATTTTNTTTTTGGATAATTTATTTTAAGCANTTCATNGTCATCTAATATAAACTCAGGCAACCGGCCATCATCTAAAACTGCTATTTTAAAACCACGCTTTTTTAGATCTAAGTNTTCTTCATATTTAAATAATCCCCTATAGGCTATGTTATTTGTATAGAACATCACATCAATATTTCGAAAGATACCTCCAGCATTAAAAATCACATACTCGTCAGAAGGTAATATTAATGGAAGCTCCTTAAAAAATGAAGAAGCTGCAACCTGCCTCACCCTATTTTTGCTTTTCTTGTTTTGGTTGGTATGTATCCATTGAATTTTTTCTATGTTAAAGTTGGTATATCCAATAACACATAAAAATGTAAACAATAAGAGCTGATAGATATTTACATTTTTAACTCTTTCGAAAATGAAATTCAATTTATCAATCAATTTTCCAAGACTCAAAAAAATTATAGGACAGGCCACCATGCAATAATTAGGCATTTTGGTACTAACAATAACCGAAAAAAAGAAATATGGTAACACAGCATAAGTAATAAATGCTACCCTTATACTGTAGTTTTTGAGTTCGTAAAAAAGAAAGATCAATGCAAATACCAATATAAATGGTACAATAGGGCCATAAATTGGACCTATTTGGTTAAAATGATACCACATATTACCAGCATGGTTTTCTACTACTTCGTAAATATGCCTTGCGTTGTAGGTATATTCATAAGCACTTTCAATAGGAAATTTAACAAGAATATATATTTGCCAGGGTAGTACAATAATTATAGTTATCAATAAACTCTTCAATAAGTCATAATAATAACTCCTCTTTAATCTCATTTCCCGATTTAGAATTATACTCAAACCCCAACCTGAATAAACCAATAAACCTATAAGCCATTTTGACAATATTGCGCAACCAGAAAACAAGCCAATTAGAATAAGCCAGTATTTTCTTTTAGATCTGGTGTATTCTGTCCAGGCCCATATACTTGCAGTTGTGTAAAATATTATAGCCACATCATTGTGATCCATTATAATGGAGCCACTTACCATTTCAATTATATAATTTGATAAGCAAAGTAGAAATGCAGCATAATAACCAGTTCTATTATTTAGAGATATTTTGCCGATTCTGTATATAAAGAAAACCTGAACGGTAGACATTAAAACACTTGGCATTCTTAATACGAACTCATTAACACCAAATAATTTAAAAAAGAGAGCTATCTGCCATAAAAAGAAGGGCTGCTTGTGTAACCAAATGTGATTAGATACCCAAGACTTAAAATCATAAGGCATCACAGGGTCGGTATACAGCATCGGTTCAAAAGGATTACTGAGCATATTTTTGGCTACTAAAGCGTGGAATTTCTCATCCCATAAGTGTAAAAAGGGATCTAACGATGCCATAAACATCCTTATACCAAAAGCACCCACAAGCAATAGTATGATACTCAACTTATTTTTATCCTTTTGATGAGCAATGAGACTTAACATTACGCAACATAAGGCAGGAGCCAAAATAATAAGGTGTTCAGCTAAAAAGTAGGTTTTGAACATGTGTTTTAGTTAATAGCTTATAGCCGATACCATATAGCTAATAGTTATATTTTGGCTGAGGTTATTTCATCATTTATTTATCAAAAACAGCTACATATACTCCACTGTAATTCTGCTCCTTAACTTGGCTATATCCATCTGCTTCAATTGCTTTAATCAACGTATTTTTCGGATCTACTACTGCCTTGTGTGCTTGAACTAAAATTACTCTTTCAATTCCTTCTGTATTAATGTTTTCGAACCCCGCACCGTTATTTATACAATGTGCTTTTAGATCCTTTAACCGGCTTACTGTGGACTCATAATCTTCAAATGAATTTCGATCATAGTAATACGCAAAAACTCTGTGACAATACCAGGCGGATACTATTATTAAGGAATTATTGGTGCAATTTTCATGTACAATTGGAACCGCTTGTTTCCAATTTTCGCCTTTGTATGGGTTTAAATTTTGAACCCCAAACGAAATGCTAAAGAAAAATAGAAAAATCAACGTTCTTATGGAGCTCTTAAAAGGTAATATGCTTATCAGATAGGAAACAAAGAGGATCAACCCTACCGAGGAATACATTAAATATCTTGGCCAAAAGACAGGAATAAATTGAGAAAAAATAAAACACGCCAGTACCGGGAAAAATCCCCAAAGAATTAATATCCAAAATTTGTTTCTATCTACTTGCTTCGAAGTAAATAGTTTCTTTTGCACTAATAAAAAAACAGAAAATACAATTAATACCAAGTACCCATATATTAGCCACTTGTTTGATGCAAACTGTACAAACAACCATTTAAGATCTGAGATTCCAGGCACCTGTAACCAGGAAACCATGTTACCAGTAGTATACTTTTCATAAATATTAAAAATTACATANATCCAGGGTAAATAAAGTAATAGCGTNAGCAGTTTACTTAANAAATAACTTTTCAATCCTNCTTTANTTCTCNNGAANAAGAAAACAGCTCCTATTAATTGGCTCAGTAATAAAAAAATCGTTACTAAATGACTGTATAACAATAGGGCATTGATTATTGCTAACAGAACTATTTTTGCTTTAGTTGAGCTCTTAAACAAATCGAGATAAACATAAAACGACCACAAACATAAAAAGCTAACCATCGCAAATCCTCTTGCTTCATGAGCATAGAATTGATGTATATTTGATACTAATAAAATTCCTGCACTGAACACTGCTGTTTGAAGATTGAAATATCGTTTCCCAAACTTAAAGATCAAAACTATGCTTGCGACACTGAACAATGCGGAAAGTGAGCGGGTTGCTAACTCTGAGATGCCCCAAAGTTTTATCCAATAATGTAAAAGTATATTGTAAAATGGAGGATTTACTCCTTGAGTCGCACGTTCAATTATATTAGAAATTGGCTGTTGTGCATAAAAAATACTAAACGCTTCATCCACCCAAAGGCTGGCATCATCAATTTTATAGAACCTGATTAAACAGATTACTGCAATCCCTAATGCTATAAAAAGTAATTTTTGCTCTTCCAAAAACTTGAAGACCCTGCATTGTATCTGATCCATGATCTCTAATAACGCCATTTTATGATATTATTTTTTTTCTAATCTTTTTTTCAAGACAAAAGAGGCTTCACGTTTGATTGCAGTATCAACATTAGTGCCTTCCTCTTCTGCCTTATTTATAATCTTGGTCATCCATTTCTTATTATGCCTGATCTTATATTCGTAATATTCAATTTTGCTGTCATCATATTTCACCTTTTCTTTCAAATAATTTCTTGTGTTACGTTCTCTAGACGTTATTACATATGAACTGTCTAAAATGCATCTTTTAATTTCATTACTTATTAATTGGTTTTGATGAGTAGTTGGATGACCATTGTTAGGAATTTCGTAATTCTCATATTTATATTTATCAAATGTTGTATCATTTTTTATCAAATCCAAGGCCCATATATAAGGTACGCTGTTCTTTTCTAGCAATTCTCTTAAAAATCCATTTCTCCAATCAAATTCAGAATTTGGTAACGGATGAAATATTAAAAACAAAAAGTTAATTTCATTACCTCTTAAGTCCTTTATGATTTGAAGTATGATTTTCTCGTTTACCTTTTTAATTGTCTCAATCCGCTCATCTAAATCTTCTGTTTTCTTAGGTAAAAAATTCAAATTACTGTTCAAAAAATACCTATACAAGTATGAACTAATACCAGGCCCATTGTTTTCATAGTAATCGTCAACACTATTATTAATCGGGACACCTTGAAGCATTAAGCTTTCATTCTCAATAGTAAAATAGGGTTTCTGATAGGACCTTACAGATATTATACTTCTTTCCAGGTCTCTTGCCATAATGCCAACAATGACATAAGGGTTATCATACTTTATATATGAATTTTTTAATAACAAATAAATCTGCCCGACTCCATAACCTCCCACCCCATAGTTGAATAAACAATGTTCTTTAGAAAATACTGTATCCTTATTTAAAATATCTTCAAAGCATTCAACCGAACTTACACATTGAGAAAACGAATCTCCATATAGTAATACAGATCTTCTGCCGCGTAACCATTTTGTTGACTTGTGGAGATATGTGTTGCGGTCAAAAAACCCAGTCCAACCCAATAATGGATGAGGATTATTAGGAGGTTGATGTTTTGCTCCAAACAAATAATTAAGCTTCCAATATTCTTCTGAGAATATTTTTTGATATTTATCAGGGTATATTTTAGCATATAATCCTGCTTTTTTCAAAGAGCTAAATAAATTCACCTCGTTAAAAATCGCTGCTCTAAAAAGCAATTCAGCAATAATAAAGACTATAATTAAAGAGCTACAGGATAGAAGAATTTTAGCAAAAAGGGATTTCAATTTATTTGGGTTAAATACGATGCATTTTCAACTTTAAAGCACTTGTCTAATCCGTTCTGCATTTTTCTTTAAGAAGTTTTTGTCATACCTATAATATGAAGTTTCTTGTTTTAAGTAACTGGCCAACTGTTCAATGTGGTGTGAATTGTTTTTCATAAACTCATCAATGAAACTTTTATCAGTATACTTGTCCAGGTAAAATTTGTATCTATCTATAAATAGTGAATCATCAAATACATTGATATACATATTCATCATGGCTGATTCACCTTTTGGCAAGTCATTGAACTTTTCCATTAAATTGGCTTTTTTGACCCAATTATATACTCCATTTGAACCGTATCCATCATAACCTATCGGCAATATTTTTTTTGTTTTAGGATGATAATAAAACTTATTATTATGCCAAATCAGGGAATGAAAAGCATTAGTAAGATCTATCAGGGCATAGAATTTTGAAAGTTGCTCTATGTCAAATATCTGCGACACTGGAGTTTGTGCTTCTTTAAGTTCAGTTAATAATTTTTTAGCTTCATTAAAGTAGGTATTTAAAGAATCATTCCGAGACAATTTTCTTGCATCATAACATTCTATTTTGGAATTAACAAATACCGGTACATCCCCATCTTTACCATTATTGGTAGATCTTACTTTCCACATCTCCTCTTCCTCAAACTTTAATATTACAGATGCCGGAAGGTTGTTATCCGCAATAAAGTCTGAAGAAAAGTGCTCCTCATATGCCATTATTCCTTTGGATATTCCATTAACTTTTAAGTTTACAAAACCATATTTTGGTGCTAATACACCTTCTTGTTTTAATAGTTGATGATATACCCACTCATGTAAATATCCTCTCGTTACAGGAGCTTGTAACGAAAATTCTTGCATCCCATTCCATTCTTCCCCTGAATCAAACTTAACTCGAAACGACCACTTCATTGTGTTGAGATGATCCGGCCAATCACCTTTAAATCTTATTGAAACATCATTCGTTTTTTCTCTAGATGTTAAAGTGGCAGTCACAAAAGACTTCTCTTCTTTTAGAATTATACCGCGTTGTATTGCTTTTAGTCTTTTATTCAAAAAATCTGCATAGATCTCGTCAGAAATGTCTAGCTCCAAGGTTTCCAAGCCAGTTATCTCCATATAAAGACTTGCTTCATCCAACCTTTCAATTTTCAGATCATCAAAGTACACTGGTTTCTTATACTCATTAATAGTAAATATTTTTAATGTGCCTTTATCTATAATATCTGGAATATATATTTCCAGCCTATATTTTGACCACCCATTAGCATCAGTTTCAATTATTTCCTTGTTTGCAAACCATAAGCCCCAATCCCCTTGTACAACAAATTGAG
>JAESSM010000156.1 GCA_016764115.1 Bacteroidia bacterium
GGGAAAAGGAAAAGAGTTTTCCATGGTAATTAAAACTGTAAGGTCTCCTAAAACAGGAGCTTATACTTTTAAGCAGGAAATAGTTCATAACGATCATGTTCAAGACTTTTTGCAAGGTAGAGAATTGGAACCATTAAAACCTGAACCTAAAACTGAAGCACCGGTTGAGGAACCAAAAGTTGAAGCTCCTGCAAAGGAAGCTAAGGCCGAAGCTAATGCAGAGACCCCAAAAGAAGAAAAGCAAGAAGCTCCTAAAAAAGAAAAACAACCAAAGGCAGAAACTCCTACAGAAGAAGTAAAAGAGGAAAAGCCTAAAGCTGAAGCAAAAACTGAAGCTCCTGCTGAAGAAGTAAAAGAAGAGAAAGTAGAAGAACCAAAAACGAAAACAGAAGTTCCTGTTAAGGAATTGAAAGAAGAAAAGCCTAAAGCTGAAGCAGAAACAGAAGCTCCTGCTGAAGAAGTAAAAGAAGAGAAAGTAGAAGAACCAAAAGCGGAAACAGGAATTCCTGCCGAGGAATCAAAAGAAGAAAAGCCTGAAGCAGAAACAGAAACTCCTGCCGAGGAATCAAAGGAAGAAGAGCCTAAAGCTGAAGCGAAAACAGAAGCTCCGGCTAAAGAAGAAGAAAAGAAAGAAGAAGCGCAAGCTTAAATTTGAACTTATAAGATATTTATTTTTCTCCCCGATAGTCTATGATTGTCGGGGAGTTTTTTTTTAGCGAAGGGTTTAAAAACCCTTAGTTTAATGCAAGGACATAAGATACAATATCAATGAAAGAAATAGAATTAATTGAAATAGAAATCAGGGAGTTAAAGGAACAATTAACAAACCATAAATTATACGACCGGCTTTCTACTATTGAAGACATAAAGGTATTTATGCAGCATCACGTTTTTGCCGTTTGGGATTTCATGTCGCTTCTTAAATCATTGCAATGTAGCTTAACCACCTTGGCCGTTCCCTGGACTCCAAGTTCTAAACCGATTTTAGCAAGATTTATTAATGAAATTGTACTTGGAGAAGAAAGTGACATCAATGAACTGGGAGAACCTAAAAGTCATTTTGAGATGTATCTGAATGCAATGGATCAAATTGGGGCTGATTCATCACAAATCAATGATTTTATAAATCTAATTGACAAAAAGTTCTCAGTAAGCTATGCATCAAATGAAATAAATTTAGACCAATCAGTTCGAGATTTTATAAATTTCACTTTTGAAATAATTGAAACAGGTAAGCCGCACTTGATTGCTTCCGCATTTACATTTGGTAGGGAAGATTTGATTCCAGATATGTTTATTGAAATAATAAAGAATTCTGAAGGTGAGGATAAGAATAGATCCTACAGCAAATTGACTTACTACCTGAAAAGACATATAGAGCTTGACGGAGATGAACACGGCCCATTATCACTTCAAATGATTTCTGAATTGTGTGGAAGTGACTCGAAAAAATGGAATGAAACTTTATCTATTGCAAAACAAGCCCTGTATCACAGAATTAAACTTTGGAATAGAATAGCTGAACTTATTGAAACTAAAAAGGCCAGCATACAACACTACGCATAGTGCATTATAAAAACCTTTACGCTTGACAAGTAAAAAATACTTGCGCTAGTGAGTAAGTCTTTTAAATTACTCAATAATCAACTTCCCATTATAAATTTGTTTCTTGCCAGAAATTTTATAGAAGTAAATTCCAGACGACAGGTTCTCTCTGTAGAAAACAAAGGATTTATAATTTATGCCACTTTCACTTCGCAAAAGTTTTCCTGTAGTATCATAAACTCTTAAGTCAAACTCTCCGTTGTTTGAATGATCAAAATGGAAAGTAGTAGCATTACTAAAAGGGTTTGGTGATACTATTATTGGATTCACATTATAGGCGATTTCATTAACCCTATCATAATCTTGACATACACTAAGGTAGTCACTCTCATATAAAGTTTCACCATTGTGCATATAGTAAACCAAAGTTTTCTCACTAACGCAAGTTGTAGATTTACCTTCGGGTAAGTTTAAGTGCTGCCGATAGTATAATAAACCTGCACTACTTCCTATACCTTCAATCCAATCCATCGTGTTATATTTACCCCCGTAGTTGTCTATATATGCAGTACTATAAAGCATATTAGTATTCCATACTTTGTGATAACCATCTATTAGAAGCTTTGACGTTATTGAATCAACATAAAAGCTTACTATAAATGTATCACCAAACCACTCATACGATGGAGTAGAATCCTTAAATGAATAAGCAACTGTATCGTTAATTGAAATATCAAAATCAAAGAGAATAGTTTCCTTATTGGCATGCTTAGGAAAATAAAATATTTGTTTGCTGCAGTTTTCTCTAATTGCTCCAATATATCGCGCATTTATAAAATATAAGTTTGAATCTCTTACTTCGTATAATTTATTATAGATTTTAGAATCAATGATGGTGTCTCCATTGATGCCAATTATATCACATTCTTCATACCATCCAAGCGGGACACCTCCTGATCCACAAGAGAGATAATATTGTTCGAACCAAATCGCATTAGAATCAGGAAAAGGAATATACCCTGAATCAGGAAAATCTTTTACTTCAATTAATTTAATGAAAGTGTCATTTCCACATTTATTGATTGCATAGAGCTTAATATTAAAGTACCCGCAGCTATCATAATAATGAATTGGGTTTATGGTTGTATCGCTAAAACCATCCCCGAAATTCCATAAATAGGAGGTAGAGTTTGAGGTTGATAGATTAGTGAAATAATTTGTTAATCCTGAATCTTTAACAGAAAAATTAGCTTTAGGAATTGTATCAATAGAAATACTAATTGTATCGGTTATGGTAAGTGAATCTGTAACCTGAACAAAATAAATTCCACTTTTTGAAACCTGTATTGTACTTGTGGTAGAGCTATCAGACCAAAAATAGCTTGCGCTATCAACCCCGGCATCTAAAATAATGGTATCACCTTTACAGATGGTTGTATCATTACCTAAGTCAATGGAGAGAACATTATTATGAAAAACTAAAATTGTGAAGATTGTAAAAGTGCTTCTCATCTTTATAGAATAAGATTAACACAATAAACAAATACATGACTTACGAATCATCCAATAAACCAATCAGAGTTTTCCTCCAAGAACACAACTCGTCTTAAACTTCTGTACATTTCCACTAAGNTCAAAAACCTCAAAATATATAACNTAGATTCCNATTTGAGCTTTNTCTCCATTATCGTTGATGCCATCCCAGGAAATNGTNCCCTCNGCNGTTANNGTTTCNTTTTTNAGAATTTGNNTAATGTATTGTCCGCGTGCATTGTAGATGTAAACGTTTCCAACGTAGCTGGATTCTGTNAANTTATAACTGATGTTTACCACATCATTATAACCGTCATTATCNGGAGAAAANACTTCCGGATTCACTGAAATNTTNGANGAAGTAATTGTTGTAGGAATTAATTGTGAATTTTCATATCCTGGAGTTGCATAACCTGTGAAAGCAGCGGCGGAATTCCAGTTGGTTGCATCGTTTGTTTTTCTTTCAGGATCGATTCTTTCTAACGATACTCCGTTATCATCATCCAATAAAGCAAAGTGCATGTCATCAGTGTAACTGAATTGATCTATTTTGTTTCCTGAAGAATCTGTGATTACGACTGTTCCTTCATCATCATCGTAACTTGGTGTACTACTCATCTCAATAAAGGCATTGGCATCCATAATAGTATAATTGGATTTTAAATGACTTACATCTTTTGTGAGAGCAACATATTCATCAGGAAATATCAGTGAGTTGTTACTTGTAACATCATACGCATTGTCAATGTCTCCATTTGCATCGGTTTCTGCTAATATGAGATCGTTGAGGTTGAGTATTTTTTTAGAACGATTGTATATTTCAACAAAATCTGATCCTCCAGTAAATGGATTAAAAAGCACCTCATTAATAACAAGGTCTAAGCTGTCAATTTTATCAGGTAAGCCAATGTTTAATTTTGTATTTGCGGATATAATATTTCCGGAGCAATCCTGTATATTATTTAATGTTATAGTATAAATGATACTGGATTGTAAAGAATTAATCGTTAATGTCACAGAAGAAAAATCTATTTGGTTTAAAGAAATTGATTTTGGATAGCCGATGGAATTATCAATGCTATAATTGTTGTAGGTGGCTGCGGTCAAACTATCGACAGGTTCGCTAAATGAAATGCTTATGGTTGAATCGTTAATTACAGAAGTTTGAGTTGCCTCTGGTGATGTTACATCGGGGGTGGTAGAATAAAGGGAGTTTTGAGTCCCAGGGGTTCCTCCTGCAACATTTGTAGATACCGACCAGTTATCCTGATTACTGCAGGGCAAATAAGAGTTGATGAGCTCTAATGTCCAGCCACCATCTTTTTTTGCATCATCATCATACCAGGAGTCATCATAATCTACATAATCAATGGTTTTATTATCAGAATTCAATAAAGTTATAGATTCTCCACCATTGGTGAGAGATGGGAAGCTTGAAATACCTATTGCTTTTCCAAAACTTAAAAATTCATTGACGGCTTCATCATCGCAAAGTACAAGATAATTTCCTGCATCTATAGTTACTTCAGGTATGTCAAATGAAGAACCTCCATCTTGAAATTTCCAACCGGTTAAAGTTACAGGCTTCTTAGAAGTGTTGAATATCTCAAAAAATTCATAAACCGGTAAAGTAACTGCAGGAGATGGATCTGCCATTATCTCGTTAATAACAATATCCTTATATCCCGGAATTAATGGTTCCACATAAAAGAACTGTGAAGTACTTCCATCTAGTATCTCATTTCCTTCTAGATCGGTAACATTGCTAATGGTTAAAGAGTAAGTTGTGCTGTCATCTAAAAAATTAGCAAAAGTTAAAAATACCCTTGAGAGATTTGAACTGTCTCGGTTTACAACTTCAGGGTTTCCCATACTATTACTAAGATTGTAATTGGTATTGGTTTCAGAAGTTGATTCCTCAATTATTTCACTAAATGTAACGGCAAGAACCTTGCTGGTTACAGCGGTTACAGTATCAATTGTAGGTGGGGTTTTGTCGACAATTGGCTCTCCAACAAAAATATCATCAATGTATGATTTGGTTGATCTTGTGCTGGTGTAATTACACCAAAACCCAAAGTGAGTACTAGTTTTATGTGTACTATCGATAACTGTTCCTTCAAGCACATAATCTTTTGTACCGATGGTATCAGCATACAAGTACCAGGTTCCGTTACTCTCTCTGATAACTTTTATTCTTAATGTATTAGGGTCTTTGCCTGCATGACCTTCAATACCATCAATAATTTGTGTTGCAGTATTTCCTGTTTGCTTATATAGATCAATGCCATCCGTACTTCCACTTTCTCCACCAATACGAACAAAGTAACCATTAAGTGATCCTTTTAAATCACTTTGATCAGAAACCAGATAAACTTGTGAGAAATTACTTGATGATGGACTGAAAGCAAGTTTAACATAGAATTGCCATTCGGTACTATCTGTACTTGATAAATAAGTGTTTGACGTGGAGATGTATGAGGTGTCAGTTTCAGCAGGGGCATCTAACTGTAATTGACTACTGGTGTTTACTTTGAAGTTAGCTGTATCTCCTATCCATACTGGGTTAGTTGTAAAGTCTCCATCACTGAAGTCATCAAATACCTGTGAAAAGGAAAAGAAAGATAAAAAGCAAAAAAGAAAGGTTAACAATCTCATGTGTTCATAATTCTTTTTTTAGCGGTCACATGGAACTTATCACAATTGAATAATTATTACCCTGTTTGAATTAATAATTATTCAATTGTGGACGTTTCATAAAATGTAACTAATTTTGCACTAAAATAGCAAATTAGGTTTACAAATACAGTAATATATGAAACTTGCAATTGTTGGAGCAACTGGGTTAGTTGGTAGAGAAATGATTTCTGTAATAGAGGAACTTAATTTCGGTTACGATGATATTATTCTTGTAGCTTCCAAGAAATCAGTTGGGCAAGAAATTTCTGTGAATGATAAAGTAACAAAGGTGGTAAGCCTTGAAGATGCAGTAATTCAGAGACCAGATATTGCTCTGTTTTCAGCAGGTGGAGAAGTTTCT
>JAESSM010000157.1 GCA_016764115.1 Bacteroidia bacterium
TCTGGAGTTGGAATTGGCTAAGCATGGTTATGAAGTCATCCCAATGGACTGTTCTTTTTTGCCTTTACCTGATGGAGATTCATTGGCCAGATGGAGTGATATGAACAAAAGCAGGAGAGAAATTGCCCGTTTTAGTAAAAAGGATGCAGAGGTATACCCTGAGTTTGGTACCATGATGACCCATATGGGTAAACTAGCAAAAGAGATTATTGACCATCCTGCTCCTGACGTATCTTCAATTCATCCCAAGGAACTGGCCAACATGTTGCGTTTAGGAAATGTATTTAAAGACCTCGGCCCTGAGCTACTGCATTTCAACACAAAGCTACTGACCATGAGTGCAGTCGATTTCTTAGACATGTGGTTTGAGTCAGATATATTAAAAGCTCCCATGTCTGTGAGCGGAATAATAGGAACATTCCAGGGTGTACGTTCCCCCGGAACTGCTTATGTACTGCTTCATCACTATATGGGCGAATTGGATGGTGCATTCAGATCATGGGGATTCTCAAAAGGGGGAACAGGTGGTATCAGTATGGCTTGTGCCAATTCTGCGATCAGCTACGGAGCAGAAATAAAAACGGAAGCTGGGGTAAATCAGGCTAAAATTAAAAATGGGAAATGCACCGGAGTAGTACTGGAAAATGGAGATGAATACGAAGCAAAAATTGTAATCTCCAACCTTGATCCCAACAGAACCTACCTCAGGTTAATTGGAGAAGATAACCTGGATGATGATGTAATATCAGAAATTAAAAGATTCAAATTGAGGGGTAGCTCAGGAAAAGTAAACTTAGCATTGGATGGCGTTCCGGAATTTAGTTGTCGCCCAGGGGTTGGACCACATATTATGGGAGACATTGCTATTTGCCCTGGAATTGACTATCTAGAAAAAGCCTTTGATCAAGCCAAGTATGGAGAATTTTCTGAAAGACCATTTATAAATGCAGTAATTCCATCATTGACTGACCCAAGTTTAGCCCCTCCGGGTAAGCACATTATGTCCTGTTTTGTTCAATATGCTCCATACAATATTAAAGAAGGGCCTGAAAACTGGCCGAGTAAAAGGGAAGCTTTTGGAGATGCGGTTGTTGACACTTTAGCTGAATATATACCCAACATCAAGGATCTAATACTATACAGACAAGTGTTAACCCCCTGGGATCTTGAGCAGGAATTTGGATTAACAGAAGGAAACATATTTCATGGGGAACTTAGCCTGGAACAGCTAATGTTTCAAAGACCAATGGCAGGGTATGCCAAATACCAAACACCTGTTAAAAATTTGTGGATGTGTGGTTCGGGAACACATCCCGGAGGTGGGATTATGGGTTCTCCAGGTGAACTATCTGCAAAGACAATATTAAGTAAAAGGGCTTGTTGAGTGGTAAGTTATACGTTATGAGAAATGAGTTAGCTAATTTGAAAATAATTAAAGAATTAAGAATGTCTTTTGATAAAATAACGAATATCCTAATACATTAATTACTAAAACTACGAGCTAAAAAAATGTACGATATAATAGTAATTGGAGGAGGCCACAACGGCTTAACAAGTGCAACTTACCTTGCAAAAAAGGGAAAAAAGGTAGCTGTCGTTGAAAAACGGGAAGTGCTTGGTGGAATTGCTGCGGGAGAGGAGTTCCATACTGGATTTCGAACTAATGGGTTGTATCACCATGCATCAACTGTTAGGGCGAATGTGATAAAGGAATTGGAATTGGAAAAGCACGGACTTAGCATACAAACCGAAGCTCCGTCTTATGCTGCCTTGTCAAAAAACAATGAAGGAATAATCATTTCAGGAAATGATAAGGAAACTCACAATAACATCAGCCAATTCTCTCCTAAAGATGCTGATGCCTACTTAGCATACCGAAGTTTCATCAATAAGATCAGTACCGTTTTGTATGATGTGTTCAATGAAGCCCCTCCGGATGTTGAGCAACTAGGACTAGAGCAATTATGGATCTTAGCAAGAAAAGGGATCTCCTTAAAACGACTTGGTAACAAAACCATGATGGAATTACTTAAAGTTGCTCCGATGAATGTAGCTGATTTCTTAAATGAAAAATTTGAGATCGACTTTCTGAAAGCTGCTATTTGTGCTCCAAGCATTTATTGCTCTAATACCGGTCCATGGTCATCTTACACTACATTAAATTTATTGTTGTGGGAGTGCTTTTCAAAAATAAATGTTGTTGGTGGTCCACAAGCACTCACCAACTCTTTGGAAAGTGCAGCAAAAAGTAATGGAGTTGAAATCATTACAGGCCGTAGTGTTAAGTGTATTAATTTAGACGAAAACAAAAATGTGTATGGTGTTACATTAGATAATGATGAAGAGCTCAAGGCATCAAAAGTTGTAAGCTCTGTTACTCCACAAGTTACTTTTTATGATCTTATTAAAAGCAATCAAATCGAATACACCTTAGATCGAGATATTTCTTATATAAGATCAAGAGGAACAACTGCTAAAGTGAACTTAGGTATGAAAGGAAAGGCCTCTTTTTCTTTCGATCCTGATGAACGAATTACTTATGCAAGAACAGGCAATTCATTTGATGAAATGGAAAAAGCATTTGACTCTGTTAAGTATCGGGAATTCTCAAGTGACCCTATTTTGGATATACATATTCCAACCATAGACAATTCTGAATTAGCACCGGAAGGTCATGATGTATTATCAATTCTTGTTCACTTTGCTCCGCACAATTTTGATGCTGGCTGGGATGATGAGCAAAAGAAAGAGTTAAGAGATAATGTAATCAACTCATTGCAAAATTACATTCCAAATATTTCAGAAAATATTGTTGGTGAAGAAGTGCTTAGCCCGGTGGATATTGAAGAAAGATACGGTTTAACAAATGGTCATATTTTTCACGGGGAACATGCTATTGATCAACTACTTACCAGACCATTCCCTTCATGTTCTCAATATAGTACTCCTATTAAAGGATTATTTCTATGTGGCAGTGGCTCACACCCAGGAGGGGGAATAACATGCGCGCCAGGTGCTTTGGCAGCTAAAGCTATTTTGAAAAGTTGATTAAGGTCAGGCTGAGCTTGGCTGCGTCTTGGGTATATGGTTCGATAAACTCAGCATGACTACTGGTAATCGAAACTATTATTATTTATCAAAGTGAGTTTCATATTCCTTACCATCTCTTGTTAATTTAAGCCATAGGCTTTCATCATTCAACCGAAGAATTTCCCAATTTTCGGGTAATCCAATAAATAACGGAATAATTAAAGAATCATATTTAGGTCCACAATAAAGATTACTTGTATTTAAAAACAACGAATAATCATTGCCATCTTCTTTAATAGACCAATATCCAATTGGTCCACATGTAGTACTATCATCAGTTAAATAATTTCCAGATTTGTCAAAAACAGCGACTTCTGTATAATCGTTTGTATTATCATAACCAAAACTATATAAATCTATATCTAGTGATTCTATGTCATCCATTTTATTTTCGTCATCAACAGTTACAGATACAATATTCCATTTCCCACTTAACATATCCTTCTTTTCTGTTAAATCTAAGTTAGGATCCTTTACAAGTTTACAACCTGTATAAAGTATTGATAATAAAAAACTCAACGATAGAGTTCTAAATATAAATTTGTTCATGAGTTCTATTCTAACGATTAAAGCACTTCAAGTTTATTTCAAAATTCAAAAATACATGTCATCCTGAACGATAGTGAAGGATCTTGTTACATATTGATAACCAGGGTACAAGATTCTTCACTATCGTTCAGAATGACAAAACTGGTCTTTTGAGGTCGCCTCACCCTGCCTATCTATTTCTCTAAACCTATCCAACAATTCTCTCAATCCTAAATTAGTATTATCTCTGTCATCTAATTCTTGAAGCATTTTTGTAGAAACTTGCGCAACCGGTTCATTTTTATAATAGTTATCCCTACAGAAATGAATGAATTGCAACACCTTCAATCCATCAAACCATCTATAAAATCGCTTTATGAATGCCTTTTCAGAGGTTACATTTATAAGAATCTCCTCAATTACTTCTTCTAAACGATTTTGTTGGAAATATGTTTTTAGGCTTTCAGGTAGTTTATTTAGCCACTGTTCAATATTGTTATCCTTAGTAAGATCATACAATGCAGCAATATTATCGCTGCAAAATTTTAAATCAACAAATGACTGAAGACTATAGGTAGTATACACCTCTTTATCTGAGATCATCCATTGACTAATGGCCTTACCGGTTCCAAAAGGAACTCTATCAGATTCTCTGGGAGATGGAATAACTTTGGTAGTAACTATTTCAGAATAGTTTCCCAATGGAATTACTTTATGTAAGAAATAGAAATCCTCCCCAGCTTTTCGCCTGTTCATACCTCCCTGTTTTGCATAAACATTTGCTCTAACTGCCATACTTGATCCAACTGTGTGAAAAGCATGCGGAATTTCTGCAAATCTCAAGGCATTGATGTAATACCTCAAATGAAGTTCATAATTAATAATCCCCTCATACACTTTCTTGTCTAAATCGCCCTCTAAAGGATGTTCAAAATGAATAGATACTCCGGGAGTCTTGGAATTTTTTTGAAAGTCTTCAAATATTTCAGTCAAATAGTTGGGTTCTACTGTGCAATCTGCATCAAGGTTAACAATTATGCCATCAAAATTGTCAATCTGTAAAAACCGATACCACGCTTCATCCATTCCAATTTTTCTGGCTAAACCAACACCAGCGTGTTTTTTAGGTAAGTTGTTTTGTTCTATAAGATGAAAAGACATGCCCCCCTCTGCATCTCCCCCAAGGGGGAGAGAGTTATATTGAGCATGCCAATTTTTGAACTGCTCTTTGGTACTATTATTTATTTCGATAACCTCATCATCTGCGTTGTCAGCGCTATTTAATATTATGAGTATTTCAACCACACATTTTGGAAGCTCGCAGCTTATTAATGAATTTAACGTATTAATTAATTCAGGTTCCTTGTAACAAGGAATTACTACAACCATTTCCAGTGAAGATGAAGGAACAGAAACTACAAGAGGTTGATAAATTTGCGGATGATTATAAATAGAATTGTTGTAGATGTTCATTAACAAACACTTTCATTTAATTAGCACACGGATATGGAACCACTAAACATACTTTACTCAAATATATCAAGTAATTATTTCAGACCTCCTGATCAAAATTACTTCAACTAGTATTTCCATAGGCTTGAGAAGAAAAGCAATACCCAATTTTAAAGAAATTCCAATCAAGTTACTACTCGTATGTTGTTCAATAAATGGTTCAAGAATTATTTCAGTAACTATAAAGAGAGTAATGGTAATTAAGAGGGCTATTATCAGTGCCTTTCTTTTCATTTTCATTCTCCCAAGTTCTAATACTACAGCGCCCAATTCTTCATTGTGTTTGGTGATGCTCCCATAAATATTTTGAATTATTAACTGTAATTTCAAAAGCGCATTTTCACCTTTGATGACATAATCATAAGCACCATGTCTGAAAGTATCTACTGCCACTTCAATCTCCTCGCTTCCAGTGATCATAATAACCTTGATATCTGAATGGTACTTTTTTATCATTTTAAGGACTTCCAGGCCATCCATCGCATTAGATTTTGATCCACTTAAGTTATAATCCAACACCACGATATCAGGGTTAACGTGTAAGTTTCTCAGACAATCTTCTCCGTTGGTAAACGATTTTATATAATAATTGGGGTTATCCGATAAACCGACTTTAAGCATAGTTAAATATGCTTTACTATCATCAACTAAAAAAATGGAGAGCATAATGATCTGTTTTTATGGAGCTAACCTTTCAATGGTCCAAGTTCCAGAATTTAAGCTATATGAAATTCTATCATGAAATCTATTTGGTCTTCCCTGCCAAAATTCAAAAATATCAGGTATTAATCTAAATCCTCCCCAAAAATCAGGTCTGGGAATATCCATATCTGCAAACTTTGAGTCAAGTTCTTCATAACTTTTATCCAGTTCGCTTCTTTCCACAACATTACTTTGAGGAGAAACACTTGCAGCGATCTGACTACCTCTAGGCCTTGAATTGAAGTATTCATCAGATTCAGCTTCAGTAGTTTTTTCAACTTGGCCACTAACTCTCACTTGTCTTTGAAGTGCAGGCCAATAAAATGTCAGGGCAGCGAAAGGGTTTTCAAATAATTCTTTGGCCTTCTTGCTTTCATAATTAGTATAAAATACAAACCCTTCATGTCCAAAATCCTTTAACAAGACCATACGAGCTGACGGCCTCCCATCTTTAGTAGCGGTAGATAGAGTCATTGCATTAGCAAAAGGAAGAATAGAATCTTTTAAGGCATCATCAAACCACTTTCCAAATTGCTCGAATGGGTTTGAACTTACATTCGATTCATTTAAACTTTTATCAAAATATTCTGAGTCAATATCTCTTAAATTCTCTTTTATCTCAGTCATATCCAAGGTTTTATTAATTTCTAAATTTCTGGCAAATACTTAATTTTAATTGTAAATTTATAAAAATATGCGTTACAGTTTAGTCTATATAACCACAAAAGACCGAGAAGAAGCAAAGGTAATTGGGAAATTGCTTTTACAGTCGCGACTTGCCGCCTGCATTAATGTAATTGACAGTATGACATCTATGTACTGGTGGGAAGGTAAAATCCAAGAAGATCACGAGGCTGTTCTAATCGCTAAAACAAAGGCAGGACTGGTAAATGATGTAATTGAAAAAGTAAAATCCGTTCACAGTTATGATACCCCTTGTATAGTTTCTTTTCCAATTCTTACTGGTAATAAAAAATATTTGGATTGGATAAAGGAAGAGACAGTTAGCCAATAGCTTTTTAGCCAGAAACTATATTTGAATTCCTATCACCATTATATCATCAGTTTGCTCTATATGCCCTTTCCAATCAGTTAATTCATTTTCCATCTTTTCCTTTTGCTCAGGCATCGGTAAACTGTGAATTTTACGAAGTAGTTTTCGAAAACGCTTGGGTAAAAATTTCTTATTCCTTGGACCACCAAATTGATCTACAATGCCATCAGTAAACATATATATCTTGTGGCCTTTCTCCAATTTAATTTTATGATTTGTAAAATTTCTTTCAATAAAGAACTCACCACCAATACCCAATCTGTCAGGTTTAATTTGTTTTAGTTTACTACTCGACTTACTTCCAATCATGTATAACGGCCTCAATGCTCCAGCAAAATTCATCTCCATTTTCAATGGGTCAATTACACAAATTGAAAGATCCATACCATCCTTAGCCTTAGCATCACGTTGAGACTGTTTTAAAGAAAACATGATCCCAGAATGTAAGTTTTTCAAAATAGTAGCAGGATAGATAATTTGCTTTTCACCAACTATTTGATTCAATAGTTCATTTCCTATCATTGACATAAATGCACCCGGAACTCCATGACCGGTACAGTCAATTGCAGCGACTATATGATATTCTTTATCATTTTTTGTGATCGTTGTAAACCAGTAAAAATCACCACTTACAACAGCTTTTGGTTTATATAAGATAAAGGAATTAGGAAATGCCGCCTGAAAATCTTCCATCTTAGGTAAAATTGCTGTCTGAATATTCTTAGCATATTGAATGCTATCAGTAATATGTTTATTGATCAATTCCAATTGAATGTTCTTATCTTGGATCGCTTCTTCTGCTTTCTTTTTCTCCGTAATATCCTGCCCATAAATATTTAAGTAATCCGCATTTTCAATAGGTGCTACCAATAGGGAAAACACCTGCCCATTCACCTGCACTTCGATATGTTTACTTTTGGCATTGGAAAAAATATTTGATACCTCTACTGAAAGTTCTTTTGGGAGTTTATTAGCTCTATGGCTTTTCCAATGATCAAGCAAAACTTTACTTGCTTTGTTGTTATAGAGTATTGTACCTTCCCGATCTACTCTCATTACAGGGTTTTTATTTTCCTCAGGAAATTTCGCCAGATCACCAACTCTCTTTTCAATTGTCTTCAACTCAGAAATATCAGTATCAACTATAACCAACTTATCCAAATCTCCATTTTCATTAAAAATAGGAGTTAACATTGTTGACAGGTAAATAATCTCACCATCTTGCTTATTTAATGTTGATTCATACATTACCGAACTTTTTTGACGGATACAATCATTTATTAGCTTGTCTATCTCCGGATATGTACTGATATCCCGTATGTTTTTCCCTTTCACAGCTATTAATTCCTCTAAATTATAACCCATCATCCTGGTATATCCCTCATTGATCCATTCAACTGTGCCATCTATACTGGCAATAGCAACTCCATTATCGGTTTCGCTCGCTACCAATGACAGGTTGGCTAATTCCTTATTTATTTCTTCCAATCTTTTCTTCTGGTCTAATATTTCTTCTGTCCGTTCATGAATCAAATTTTCCAATTTTAACTTTTCGGCCACTAACCTTCTCAAACTTAATTTGGTTAGCCCTAATATAACCCCAATCAAAATCAAAGCGTAACCTATATGTGCCCATATTGTTAAATACCAAGGTGGTAGAATTGTAAATTCATAAATAGATTCTTTACTTTCTCTATCATAAATATTTTTTGCCTTGACATGAAATTTGTATAACCGATGAGATAAATTTGTGTATTGCTTTTTAGTTTCTTTTGACCAATCTGACCATTCTCTGTCAAAGCCCTCCAACTTATACTGATATACTGTTTTTTCTTCCTGATCAAAATAGGGAGCAGCAAAATGAAATGTAAGTGAGTTGAAAATAAATGGTAGCGTTAACTTTAGCTCTTCAGGTTGTTCAAAGGCAGGGACTAATTTGTTGACACCAGCTATATTTGCATTGGTGTAATTGACTCCACCATAGATCATCGAATCATTACCCACTGATACTTTTCTTATTAAACATGAAAATTTCGTTTCATAATTATTTTTAATAGAATTATCGTAGCGTACTAAAATTCCATCACTACCGCCCAACCAACTAATACCATTATCTTCGGAATAAATATCATTTATTTGTCCTATTTCAATCGCATGAAATGGATCATCATACCAAGTGTACCCATTTTTATTCTTTTCATAAATACCTATGATATTATTCACATAATAAACCCAAATTGATCCATTACTAGTTCGCCTAAACCGAAAAATACCTATGGTATCATTATAACTTTCAACGGGATAATTAATAATTGCTGTAGTGTCTTTCACAAACATTTTCGCGGGATCTTTCACATCATCTCCAAGAAATTTAAGGAGTCCCTGTTGACTACTAAAAACAACATTATCATCATAAATTAAGGTTCTTACTATATTATCAGGAAGGCCATTTTCGGATGTATAGCGGATCAATGATCTCTGGTTTAGATCTTTATCCATTTTCAATTTTAATAATCCACCCCTTCTGGAACTTACCCATAATTCTATATTATCTGGTGCCTCCTTATTTTGGGGTACTTCATTAATGTATACTATATCATCTGTGATATCCGGTAATTTGATGCTTTCCCATTCGTCACCAGCTTTTTTAAATACTACCAGGCCCCGGTTTCCACCTGCGAATATTAAATCTTTAAATATTTTTGATCTAAAAAAGCGGTAGGTGTATACCCCATAAATTCTCTTAGCTGAGTTGTTCTCATATTCAAAAACACCATTGTTAGTAGCAATTAATAGGGAACTACCTAAATCCAAAAGGTCAAAAGTGTAATGTGAAAAATTTTCTATTGATTGAAATAACGGCTGCGATCTTTCTTGAAACTTGTTAAAATAAACTCCTTTAGATGTACCAAGGTACAAGTCACCATTGTGGCGTTGTATACTAGAAATGCTTCCATTAATTCCTGCCTGTTCACCATATATACTGAATGGAGAGTTTTGATGAACTCTACCTATCCCCTTATCATGGCATAGCCATAAATTTCCTTGTTTATCAGGGTAACAATAGGTAACAATGTCATCTTGCAATCCATTTGATTTATTATAAACCTTCTCAACGGTAAAATCTTTGTCAAGAATTGCCAACCCATTTGTGAACGAATTTAAAAAGTATCCACCATCAAGAAGTCTATTGCCTCCGTAAATCCTGAAGTTTGACTTGATAAATTCATTTGTAGGAGATTCCATTTTTTCAATAACCTGTTCACCTTTCCCTGAAGCCTTATCACAAACATAAAGACCCTGTTTTCCAGTAGCAATAAGTATTTTTTCATTATAGGGAAACATCGCCCACACATAATCATCTTTTAATTGGTCTCCGCCAGATATTTCTAAAATTTTACCATTTTTTATCTTTACCAACCCAACATGCTCTTGATTAATGTACAATTCATCGTTTACACAAAATGATTTGTGAAATTTAGAGGTAGGAGTTAATACCTTGACTTTTACCCCATTCCACTTAAACAGTTTAGTGAAAGAATTGAAATATACGTTCTGCCCAACTACATGAGTCTTCCAAACATTCCCGAAAACCTTATCCTCTTCACTTAAACTATCAATTAGAGAATGATATTTCAGTGATCCAGTATGGTCAGGTTCAAGATATCCAAAATCACCTTGAGCACCCACATAGATCATTCCAGCTGAATCAATATCCATTGATTTTATCCAAACTCCCAATTTTACAGGAATAGGGTTCCAGTTAACTCCATCATATTCCAAAACTACCTGGCCGTTTCCAAAATACATCACTCCTCTATGATCTTGAATTGCGCACCAATTTTGACTTTTAGCTTTATACTGCTTTCTTGAAAAATTCTGAATAGGCTTACAAAGAGGCTGGGCAAACCCATCTACCGCAATCACCAGCAAATAAACTGGGATCAATAGCTTGAAAAATATGTTTTTACATGAGAGCACTATATCAAATTTACTAATTTTTATTTTGTAAAGAAATCCCCAACTTTGTGGTATATAAATAACAACAGGATATATGAAATACTCCATAGAACTTAAGTCTGAATCAAGCAGAGACTGGATTGAAGCTGCTTTAAGTGATATCCCTGCATTATTACAGGATCATGCTGATTGTGAAAGGAAAGCCAGTGCCATGGCTATGAGTTTTGTCGCAAAATTTCCAAACAGACTGGAGATAATTCCAGAACTAATTGAAATTGCTATAGAAGAACTTGAGCACTTTCAACAGGTATATGAGCTAATGTTAAAGAGAAGTATTAGTCTAAAAAATAGCATGACTGAAGATCTTTACGTAAAGCAATTAATTGGTTTGTGCAAAAGTGGCAAACTGGAGCGTTTTTTAGACAGACTTTTAATTGCTTCAGTTGTTGAATGCAGAGGTGCAGAGCGTTTCAAGCTTCTATATGAAAATATTAAGAATGATGATGAACTTAAGAAGTTCTATCATGAACTGTGGGCCGCAGAAGCTAAGCACGGTAATGTATTTGTAAAATTCGCATTGAATTATTTCGATCAGGACACTGTTTATGAACGCCTAAATTATTTAATGGAGGGAGAAGCTAAAATTATTGCTAACCTTGAAATTAAAGCTGCTTTTCATTAGATGATAGATATATTCTATTTCTATCCCACCATTTTTTTCGCATCATTTATTTCCACTATTGGTGGATATGGAACCGGAGCTTTAGTGATGGCCACAGGTCTGATGTTTTTTGATGCTAAAGAAATTTTAGGAATCACTACCTTGGTATTTCTGACGAATAACATCACCAAACTGGCATTATTTAGAAAACACATTGATCTTAAAATTTCCAAAACGTTTATTTTATGGAGTGTACCTGCCGCTGTACTTGGGGCCAGCTTAACCATTTATATTCCTGCGAAGGGAATTCAATTGGGACTGGGAGGAATGATCGTTGTTTACTTATTGATCAAATATTTAAAGATAGGATCAAAACTAAAAGTAACCCAACCTGTTATTCGGGTTGCCTCAATTCTTTATGGGCTAATAACTTCTTTAACAGGAACCGGAGGAATCATAAAAGCAGCAGTTTTTATTGAGGTTGGATTGGTTAAAGAAGCATTTATTGGGACTTTCGCATTGACTTCAATGTTTGTAAACATTACCAAATTGATCATCTATTCTAATTATCAATACATTAATTCATCTAACCTGGAGGTTGCATTAACTGCAATTGTATTTTGTATATCAGGAATATTCTTAGGAAAATATGTACTTAAAAAGTTCATTTCTGACAAAATATTTGAATACTTGGTCACAGCATTGCTGGGATTCTCAGCAGCAAAACTTCTTTTCTTTTAGAATTTCTCTTTTTGCTTCAATGGTAAAGTAACAATAAAGATAGTTCCTGCACCTTCTGTACTTTCAGCTGTAATATCTCCTCCGTGCCTCTCTACTATCTTTTGACATATTGATGATCCAATACCGGTTCCTTCGTATTCATATTTACCATGCAGCCTATAAAAAGGCTTAAATAATTTATCCAGGTATTGAACATTGAACCCTACCCCATTGTCTTTCACGAAGAATTTACAATCCCCATTTTGCCCGCTTGTGCAGGTAACTGTTACTTCCGGAGGAACGTCTTTTTTTCTAAACTTTAGCGCATTGCTTATCAAGTTTTGAAATAGTTGCTGCATTTGTAGTTTATCCGCTTCAATTACAGGCAAATCCTGCACTTCTACTTTACCTTTTGACTCTTTGATGCTGATCTCCAAATCTGAAAGTACCCCTTGCACAACTTCATTAAGGTTAGTTGGCTCATANGGNGATCTACGGGTAGAGACNCTTGAATACATAAGCAANGAATCAATNAGGTTTTTCATTCTNGATGCTGCATCATTCATCTTGGTCATGTATTCCTTATCCTTGCCCCTTAAAGAATNTTNAATAGACATTGCCAGACGCTCGCCAAATACCCTTATCTTTCTCAATGGTTCTTTAAGGTCATGAGANGCTACATAAGCAAATTCCTCTAAGGCTTTNTTGCTTCGTTGAAGTTCGATTGTGATCAGCTCCAGTTTGTCATTTTTTTCATTCAATTCCTGCGTTCTCTCTTTTACTTTTTTCTCTAACATATGCCTGATCCTATGCAAGCGTTTTTCCCTCCATTTTACAATTGTGAAGATGCCACCAAAGGTGACTAAAACAGACAAAATATAGAACCACCAAGTTTGCCAGAAAGGTGGAAATATGACAAAATGATGTTCTACAGGGCTAGGACTCCATAATTCATCTCCAATACTTGATCTAACCTTAAAAGTAAATTCCCCGGGAGGTAAATTTGAATAAGAAACATAAGTCTCTTTTGTAACATAAGACCATTTGCTGTCAAATCCATCCAACATATATTGATAATTCACTTTTTCGGGTGTTTGATAAGTAATCCCTATATATTCAAATGTCAGGTTGTTCTGATCATACTCAAATTGCTTACCTGTTTCAAAACTGATCATATCTCCGTTAAGTCTCAACTCAACCATTCGCATCAACGGTTCAGTAAATTTGGCAACATCTTCCTTTGGGTTATATTTCACTATTCCCCGAATGGTTCCAAACAAAATATTTCCGCTGGTATCTTTACAAACAGCATTGGTGTTGGTTTCAACTCCAATAAACCCTTCAAGAAATCCATAGTTCTTTATCGTAATTTTTCCGGTTTTCATATACCGTTTATAATCCAGTCTATCAACACCCACATTACTTCCAAGCCATAGATAGTCATCATCAAATATCATCAGGTATAACCTGTCAGAGCTTAAGCCATGTTTGGTAGTAATATTTCTAAATGTAATGCCATTGTAAATTGAGATCCCCCCTCCTGTACCGATCCATAAGTTTCCAATTGTATCTTGAATAATCGTTCTTATATCATTACTTGCAAGACCATCAGCAGTTGTGATTGTTTGAATTTTCTGGCCCGATTTTTTCTTTGGAAAATACTTTATCAACCCTCCTCCTCCGGTACCAAACCATATATTCCCTTGATTGTCTTCAGTAATAGCGTACACACGATTATTAGTAAATCCATCTGCTGAAGTAATAGTTTTAAATTCTTTTCCATCATATTTAGTTACTCCGTTCATCGTACCAAACCATAGGTTATCTTGTTTATCCTGAAATATGGAATAAACACTATTATGTGAAAGCCCGTCAGCAATTGTATAGTTTTTGAAGGTATAATCACCTTTGACGAAATCGGCTTTACTTAGTACTGCAACACCTCCAGAATAAATTGCAACTTTTTCAGTCCCAACCCATATATTACCCTGATTGTCTTCCAGAATGGCTCGAGCCCTGTTGCTTCCTAAACCATTTTCATAATTGAAATTGGTAAATTTTTGTCCATCAAAAAATGATGCACCTCCAATATCTGAACCAGACCAAATATTACCTCTGCTATCTGTATGAAGTGCCCATATGAAATCATCTCCTAAACCATTCCTTTTTGAATAAAGTTCAAATAATTTTCCTGTATAAACAGAAACCCCATCTCCATAAGTTCCTATCCAAACATTGCCCTCATGGTCACACATCAACGAAAACACATGATGACTAAGTAACCCCTGTTCTTCCTTTAAATGATTATACTTCCCGTCCTTTATCACTCTTACTCCGGCATCAAAGCTTGTATACCAAATTTGACCCGTTTTATCCTCTATAAGTCCANAGCAAGGAATTTCCACATTTAATTCATGTACTGAGAAANATGGTTGTTNTTCTTCATTGTAAACNCAAANCCCTTCATTAGTACCAAACCAAATTTNNCCACTTGAAGCNTGNAANATATAGCTAACAAGATTGTTAGGCAATCCATCATCCACAGTGTATAAGTCAAATTCTGTTCGAATATCCTTATTCGGTTCACATTTTATTAAACCAATATTTGTTCCGATCCATAGATTCAAATTTTTATCCTGCCCTATCATTGTAATTGATTGGTTATCCAGTGATTCAAAATTCACGCGCTTAAAACTTTTACCAACACCATCTTTTTCAGATATATCCATAGTACAAATCACACCATTATTACCTGACCCAACCCATAGCGTTTGTTTATCATCAACAAAAATTTCTGATATCTCATTAGCAATTAAACCATGTTTGGTAGTATAATTATGAAATTGAGCACCATCAAATTTACTGATGCCATTCCCGGTACCAATCCAGATATTTCCGAATCCATCTTCTGTTATCATATTTATTCTATTGTTTACCAACCCATCATTAGTAGTAAAAACACCCATTTTATGCCCATCAAAGCGGTTGACTCCTGCTCCATTAGTACCTATCCAAACATATCCTTTACTATCCTGAAACATGCATTGCACCTGATCTTGTGCCAATCCATCTTCCATTGTGTAATTCTTGAAATAATATGATTGTGCCAATACTGTTTGAACATCTAGAAAAAACAGGCAAGACAGCACAATCAATAACCTGATATTACACTTTAAAGTAATAAACAGAGAATAATATGGTTTATAGTTTTTGCTCAATTTTCAATTTCTGATAAATCAATTTATATTTTAACACCTATCATTAAAATGTCATCAGTTTGAGGATATATACCCATCCAATTATCGATCTCCTCCGTTAATACTTTTTCTTGCTCATTTATTTCTAATGAATGGATCTTTGGGATCAGTTCTTTTAACCTGCTGGTCTTGAATTTTTTATTTTTTAATCCTCCAAATTGGTCTGTATATCCATCAGAAAAGATATAAAAACAATCACCTTTCGATAATTTAACGGTGTGATTAACAAAATTTCTTTTTATCTCTTTATGGCCCCCTATTCCCATCTTACTCGCTTTTATTACTTCTAACTCAGAATTACAATGGAATAACGGCCTGTGCGCCCCCGCATATTGTAATTCATTGTTATCAAGGTCCAATAAGCATATCGCTGCATCCATCCCATCCATAGATTCTGCACTTTCTGTTTCCTGCCTTAAGGCAAATGTAATTCCAAGATGTAAGTTCTTTAATATTTCTGATGGTTGAAAAATTTCTTTTTCTAATACTATTTGATTGAGAAGGTCATTACCTATCATACTCATAAAAGCTCCAGGAACCCCATGACCTGTACAATCGCATACAGCAACCATGATCTTTCTATTAGGTTTTTTGCTTTTATTATTTTCATCATTTGAAAACTTATTTGTCAGATTAGCAAACCAATAAAAATCACCACTAACAATATCTTTAGGTTTGTAAATAACAAAGCAATTCGGAAGCATTTTCTTTATTTCATTCATTGGTGTTAATATAGCCCTTTGAATATGACTGGCATAGCTAATGCTTTCTGTCATATGCTTGTTTGATTCCTCTAGAAGTCCCTTCATTTTTTCAACTTCTTCTTTTTCCCCATGTACTGACAAACTCATACTCCATAACTTCCTGTTTCGTTCTTTAATTTTTGCTTCTGCTTTTTTTCTTTCAGTAATATCACTATCAATAGCAATTAGTCTTTTAACTTTATTGTTTTCAATAATTGGAGTTAAATTTGTTTGAAACCATCGCTTGGTTCCAGATTTTAGTACATGCTTTGATTCATAGCTTACAGATTTTTTTGTACTAATGCACTTAGTAAACAATTCTTTGATTTGAGGATGCCCACTTATCATGAATAATGACTCACCTTGTATATTGCGATAATCTTCTTCTGTATATTCATAATGCCTTTTAAAACCATCATTCAACCATTCTATATTTCCTGTGGAATCCGTAATTAATATTGAGTTATCAGTTTCCCTGGCAACAATTGACAATTTTTCAAGTTCAAGATTCTTTTCCTGAAGTTCTTTCGTTCTGTCCTCAACTCTTTTTTCTAGCATCTCTGTTTCAGCCTTAAATATTCTCACACGTTTTTTGTAAATTGATTGTGCAAAAACAAAGATAAAAGCACCGCATAACGAATAAAACCACCAGGTTTTCCAAAATGGAGGAGTTATTGAAAAGCTAAAACTGGTGGGCTGCCAATTCCATACCTCTTCATTGTTGCAGCTTTTAACTTTAAAAGTATATTCTCCGGGAGGTAAATTTGAATAAGTTGCAGAATTTAACTTTGTTTCAGGGGACCATGTATTGTCAAATCCCTCTAAATAATATCTATATTTAACTTTGTCAGGATTTGTAAAACAGATACCTACATATTCAAAAGTAATATAATTTGAACTGTAGGGTAATTCTACATTTTGATTAAGAGTAGTATCATTAAAAAACACCTTGAAGTTTCGAATATTGGTTCTTGGTTCAAAGTAATTCGTATTATCTTCCCTGGGATTATATTTTACAAGTCCACCTATAGTTCCAAACCAAATACAACCTGCCTGATCTTTATAAACCGCCCCGTGATTACATTCAACCCCTTTGAAACCATCTACTTTGCCAAAATGTTTTATAGGTATCGGTGATTTCCTTTGTCGCTGATCGGATTGAAATTCAACCGTAGTGAAACCAGAAACATCCAATTTATACACTCCGTTATTGGATCCTAACCACAAGTTTTTCTGATCATCAAATATCAAGGAATATATTATATGAGATTCTAATCCAAGATCTTCATTTACAGTATTGACTTTACTACCATCATAAATACTAAGTCCTCCAAAAGTACCAATCCAAATATTC
>JAESSM010000018.1 GCA_016764115.1 Bacteroidia bacterium
CATATAATAAACTATATTATATCTTGGATGTCCTTTTATCTTATTAAGGGCTTTTTGATAATTATATATCTCAAATTTATAATGCAATTCAGTGTTAAACCCTTCCTTGTAAGTCCAATCATTATCTGCTAATATACCTCCTGCTACTACCATAATGCTACCGGTATTAAAGTTATGCTCAAAACCCACCTGGAATGTTCCCGCAAAAACTACAAATGGGTTGAAGTAAAAATGATTTTTGTATTCTTTTAATGCTTCAACTTGTTCATATTCTTGAGCTGTACCATTAGAAAAGTTAAGAACAAATATCGAAGACAGCAATAAAATATTCTTTTTCATATATTTAGAAGTTAGCACCCAATTGAAATCCTAATTTGGGCATTACACCTGAATATCCCAATGACCAAAGTCCGTTATAAGCATTTAGATCTCCAATGACGTCTGATATTTTGAGTCCCCCACCAGCATAAAAGTCTAATACCATTTTCTTCATTAAGATCATTTTCATACCGAATATGATTCCACCCGCGTAAGATGTAACTAAATTATTGTGCTCAACTATTACCTGATTCCCTCCACCCCACGGATTATTAGGATCCGGTACCCACTCAGTCTCGGTATATTTGTCATTTACATTCTGATATTTAAAAAATGGTGCAAAATAGACGATGTGATTATAAGTAGCTTTTTGGGGATCAATCTTTTTAATCTTTACAAAGTTATATTGATGAAATCTAACTTGTATTTCTCCCCCTAAACCTGCCCTGTAAGCGTTATTCCAGCTTCGTTCTCTAAGTATTCCAGAAACAAATAATGTAAAACTTACGTTATCTGCATCTTTCTCATATCCAACTTGAAAAACACCTCCAAAAACCTGAAATGGGTCAAAATAAAAGTGATTTGTTCTAAAAGGGCTATTGTATTTATCACTAAAAGAATTTATAGTGGGATCATCAGCTGCGATTAAAGTATAATCGTCACGCTTTTTTTCATCATTGACCTCCTGCGCAACTAGCGAAAAACTAACAACAAAAACTAAAAGAAGGGAAATAAGAACTTTTTTCACGATGTAAATTGATAGTTTTAGCGTTAAATTACCTTCAAACCTACAAATTTTATTCCATAACGGTTAAATTGCTTAATGTGGTATGTCTTTTTGAGTTTAAAATGGGAAAGTTGCACAATGGCTTGATACTAAGATATTTTCCTTATTTTAATATCTGATAAAGGGCAATATTTTTGTTAAAATCTAAAAGTATTTATACCTTTGCACCTCTTAAGCAGTAAATGAAATTAGATAGTCATGAAACGAACATTTCAACCATCAAAAAGGAAAAGAGCTAATAAGCACGGATTTAGGTCTAGAATGGCAACTAAAGCCGGTAGGGATGTTATAAATAACAGGAGATCAAAAGGAAGAATAAAACTTACTGTTTCTGACGAAAAAACTCACAAGTAATAATTAGAACTTTCCCCTCACTTCACTGTTCTTTTTCTCGATTTATTTTTAGATTTGGCCTTATTAAGGCTAACAATTAATTTATATTCCATGAAGCAATATCTTGGGTTAATGCGTCATGTTTTGGATAATGGTGTTTCCAAAAGTGACAGAACCGGGACAGGAACCATTAGCGTATTTGGTGCTCAAATGCGTTTCGATCTTAATGAAGGCTTTCCTGCAGTTACAACTAAAAAACTACATTTAAAATCCATCATTCATGAATTGTTATGGTTCTTGACTGGAGATACCAATGTTAAATATTTAACGGATAATGGTGTCTCTATTTGGAATGAATGGGCAGATGAGAATGGTGATTTAGGACCAGTCTATGGGCATCAATGGAGATCATGGGCATGTGCAGATGGCTCAACCGTAGATCAAATTAGTGAAGTAGTTGAGCAGATTAAAAACAACCCGAACTCAAGAAGGATGATTGTCAATGCCTGGAATGTTGGTGAGATCTCTAAAATGGCCTTACCACCATGTCATTGCTTTTTCCAATTTTATGTTGCAGATGGAAAATTGTCCTGTCAATTATATCAAAGAAGTTGTGATTTGTTTCTGGGTGTTCCTTTCAATATTGCATCCTATGCGATACTTACCATGATGATGGCACAGGTTTGTGGATTACAAGCTGGAGAGTTTGTACACACATTAGGAGATACCCATTTATACAGCAATCATTTGGAACAAGCGAAGTTGCAAGTAACAAGAGATCCTAAACCACTGCCAAAATTGATCATTAAACCGGGCGTGCCAAGCATTTTCGACTTCAAATATGAAGATTTCAAATTGGTGGACTATGACCCGCACCCACATATTAAAGCAGCGATTGCTGTATGAGTATAAACATAATTGTAGCTGCTTCATCCAATAATGTAATTGGAAAAGATAATCAGCTTATTTGGCATCTGCCTGATGACCTGAAATTTTTTAAAAGAACAACCATGGGTTGCCCACTAATTATGGGTAGAAAAACTTTTGAGTCAGTTGGAAGACCTTTACCCGGACGTGAAAATATAATTGTAACAAGAAACACGAATTTCTCTTTCGAGGGTTGTACTGTAGTTAATTCATTAACTGAAGCCATTGAAACTACAAATGGAAACGAGCAAGTTTTCATTGCTGGGGGTGGTGAGATATATAAGGAAGCACTTTCCCTGGTTGACATCATCTATTTGACAAGAGTTCATCATGAATTTGAGGGAGATACCTACTTCCCGGTTTTAAATGAAAACGAATGGGTAGAAGTTTTTCGAGAAGATCACCTAAAGGATGAAAAACATGCTTTTGATTTTTCTATTCTAACTTTTGAAAGAAAAAATTAATTTCAAATTAAACCTTTTCAATTTCCTGTTGTCATAGAGTAAAATTAATTGTTTAATTAAAATTACTATTATGAAAAACTTGAAACTAGCTTTTATAGCGATTACTTTCACGAGTATTTTGTTTTGTGCTTGTGAAAAAGAAGAACAGGATGATAACACCTCAACCGATACAGAAACTTCTTCGGCAGCAGATAATAGCACTGCAGAAAATTANTTTTCAGACATTTTTTCTATGGTTGATGATGCTGCAAAAACTGATGAAGGTACNGGTAAAACCGGAAGGGTGCANAAATTTGGNAGAGATACACTTTGTGCTACAGTAACAGTTGATCCCGCTTTTCCTGACAGTACTTTTCCAAAGACAATTACTATTGATTTTGGAGATTCTAATTGTGTTGGTTCTGATGGAAGAACACGAAGAGGTCAGATTTTGGCTTCTTTAACCGGAAGGTATAAAGAATCGGGAACGGTTGTAACAGTTACCTTTAATAACTTTCATATTAATGATAATCAAATTTTAGGTACTAAAACGGTTACTAATAATGGTTACAATGCTGATAGTAATCTCACATATACTGTAGAAGTGAGTGGAGCAAAAATAATATCAGCAGAAGGAGATACCATTAGTTGGGAATCTACAAGAACCAACGAGTGGGTTGAAGGAGATGATACTCTGGATGATATTTGGGATGATGTTTATCACATAACTGGGAGTGGAAGCGGTATCAATAGAAAAGGATTGAGTTTTACTATGAGTATCACCAAAGAATTAAGAAAAGAAATTGGTTGCAAATGGTTGGTGAGTGGAATAGTTGAAATTACTCCAGACGGAAAGCAAACCAGAACCATAGATTTTGGAGATGGTACTTGCGATGATAAAGCAACGGTTTCTGTGGGTACTTTTGAGAAGGAGATTACCTTACGATAAACGCATCCTCTTTCCAAAAAATTAGTAAATTGCAGAGTTGTAGGGCTGTCCCTGCAACTCTTTTTTAATTGACCACTAAACTTTAAAGCCATGAAAAAACTAATACCTAAATTTTTGATTCTATTTTTATCTATAGGAATACTCTTCTATGCATGTGATGAAGATGATGCACCAGACCCCGATAATGATAAAACATCTGCGGAAGATATGTCAACTGCAGAAAGTTTCTTTAATGATATTCATGATAAAGTTGATAGAGCTGCACAAGAAGATTCCTCTGTAGGTAAAGCTACTGCTTTTTCTGATTCTATTTGTGCCGATGTTACGGTGACAAGATTTGATACTGCCAATTTCTTTCCAGCCACTGTTGTACTTGACTTTGGTGATAGCAACAGAACTTGCTGGGATGGTAAAGAGCGTAGAGGTAAGATCATAGCTGTATTTTCAGGTAGATATAGAGATTCTGCTACGATTATAACAGTGACTTTAGATAATTATTATGTTGATGATAACAATGTTCAAGGAACCAAGACCATTACTAATGGTGGTAGAGATGCGGACGGTAATTTGTATTTTTCAGTGCAAATTGATAACGGTAAGATCATCACAACCGATAATGACAGTATTTTATGGTCTTCAACCCGTACAAACACTTGGGTAGAAGGTGATAGTACTGTATTAGACTTGTGTGATGATGTATATCACATTTCCGGTACTTCTAATGGAACTAATCGGAATGGGAAGTCTTTCACTATAGATATTACCAAAGATCTAAGAAAAGAGATTTGTTGTAAGTGGTTAGTGAGTGGAACAATAGCTATCACTCCCGAAGGAAAAAATGCCAGAACTTTTGATTTTGGGGATGGTACTTGTGATGATCAGGCAACAGTTACCATTGCCGGACAATCTTTTGATATAACAATGAAATAATTAGAATGGTTTAATCAGAGAAGCCTCAGTCAATTGATTGGGGCTTTTTTATTACCCTAAATGGTCGGAATCGGCTTGAAATCTAAAGCCCACCCTCTTACCTGTTTTTATTTTAGATGAGCCTGTTTCAGCAATTTTTTCTTGAAGAGTTACTTGAGAAACTTCATCATAGGGAGGAGTAAGGAGATCAAAATCAAGTGTGTAAAGTACTGCTGATTCTATGATTTTTCTAATATTCGTTTTTGTGATCTTATTCTTTTCGAATTCATTATAAAGAAATCCCAATTGTCTTTTACCTTCTACAAAAAAGTGTTTTTCCTTATTTACGAAGATCCTGGCAATTAGATAACCAACATCATTACTACGGTTGTATTTTATGGAGTCAGAAAGAAAATTAAACACTTGGATTACGCCACAATAAGTTCTTAGATCATCGTCTTTAATATATTTGGTTTTGTACATCTTATGATCATCGTCAAAATTGAAAATATTCGAATGCATCATAAAATAGAGCACATCACCGGCAAACCTCACTTCTCCTTCAAATTCACCTTTACTCGCGTACTTTACAGGTATTCTTTGGCCTTTATTTGTTTTATCAAGACTTCTTCTTAAGTCATTTGCAAAAACCTCAAGTTCCGCTTTGAATTCCTGGAATGACTCTAACGTACTATCGTAAATCTGATTTTTTGTCGCTGATTTTAATTTAAGAACATCGTTTATCAGCCGAAATGCGGATTTCTTTTTCTTAGTTGGTTTCTTAGATTTTTGTTTAGGAGCCATTGTTAGATATTAAGTCCTAAATATATATAACTTAGTAAGCCTTTGCAAATACTACCCGCTGTGTTGATTTGTTTCCTGTGTAGACACATTTTCCTTCCTCCTTTTGACCATTCAGTAAAATACACCTTACTGTTGCTTTTGTTTCTTGCTTGATCTTTTCTTCTGTTTCTTCGGTTCCGTCCCAGTGAGCCATTACAAAACCACCCTTATTTTCGATTGCATCTTTGAATTCATCAAATGTATCTACGTAGTGAGTATTATCTTCTCTGAATTTTTTTGCTTTATTGAATATGTTACTTTGAATGTCATCAAGCAATGAGGGGATATGTTCATCCAATTTTTCAACAGGGATGGTCTGCTTTTCTTTGATGTCCCTTCTTGCTATTTCTACTGTTCCATTTTCAATGTCACGAGGGCCAATAGCAATTCTTACAGGTACACCTTTCAACTCATGTTCTGCGAATTTCCAACCGGGCTTATGAGTATCCCGATCATCAAAATTTACGCTAATATCTAATTTCTCTAGAGACTCTTTGATTTTTATTGCACAATCAGAAATTTGGGCTAATTGTTCTTCATTTTTATAAATAGGAACAATCACTACTTGGATAGGAGCAAGTTTTGGAGGAAGTACCAGGCCATCATCATCAGAGTGTGCCATTATTAATGCTCCNACCAATCGNGTTGATACCCCCCATGAAGTTGCCCACACATATTCNAATTTNCCTTCTTTATCTGCGAATTTCACATCAAATGCTTTCGCAAAATTTTGACCTAAGAAATGTGAAGTNCCNGACTGAAGTGCTTTGCCGTCTTGCATTAAAGCCTCAATACAATATGTTTCGAGTGCTCCGGCAAATCTTTCGCTTGATGTTTTTATTCCTTTTAGCACAGGCATAGCCATCCAATTTTCAGCAAAATCAGCATATACTTCAAGCATTTGCTCTGTCTCGGTTATGGCTTCTTTTTCCGTAGCATGCGCTGTGTGACCTTCTTGCCAAAAAAATTCTGTCGTTCTTAGAAAAAATCTGGTTCGCATTTCCCATCGCACAATGTTGGCCCATTGGTTGATAAGAATTGGAAGGTCTCTGTAGGATTGGATCCATTTCTTATAAGTATCCCAAATAATTGTTTCTGATGTTGGTCTTACAATAAGTTCCTCTTCAAGTTTAGCTTCTGGATCTACAATTAATTCTCCACTTGTTTCATCATGCTTTAAGCGGTAATGTGTAACAACAGCGCATTCCTTGGCAAACCCTTCTACGTGTTTAGCTTCTTTGTTAAGGAACGATTTCGGAATAAATAAGGGAAAAGCTGCATTCACATGGCCAGTATCTTTAAACATTTTATCCAATACGGCTTGCATTTTTTCCCATATAGCATAGCCATAAGGTTTTATTACCATACAACCCCTTACACTTGAATGTTCTGCCAACCCCGCTTTTAACACGATATCGTTATACCATTGTGAGTAATCTGCTTCTCTGCTTGTAATCTCTTTTGACATCAATTTTTACTATTAGTAGAATGTATCAGTTTTACCAATTTTAGTTTAGGTAAATATCTAAATATCAGATGTATATGATTTTGGTATGGATTTTGATATTTAATAACCGACAAAATTACACATTTAAAACTGAATAAAAAGATAAACTCAATTTCATAAATCTAAGGAGGACAGAATCATGAAATCACTTAAATTACTTTTCCTTGCCAGTTTACTTTCCTGCAGTAGTATGTTGGTTAAAGCACAAAATGCGGATGATATATATTATTCACCGAAAGATCCTGTTCAGGAAGAAACCACAGTTCAAAGTTCTTCAAATTCTGATGATGCATTTTATCCGGACGAGGTTGATGAGTCTGCAATGAATACAGAAGAGCAAGGAATTGAAAGATATTCTACTCATGATACTTTGGCAAGTGAAGATGGTAATACTTATATAACCAATAATTATATAGAGGAGAATTATTACAATGAAGATGATTATTACGATTACGCTTATTCTTCAAGGATGAGAAGATTTTATCATGGAACAACTGTTTATGGTTATTATGATCCATGGTACACTAATCTTTACTGGTATGATTACAATCCTTATTCTTATGGTGTAAGTATATATTTAGGTTACAGTTGGTGGAGACCAAGTCATCATCACCATTATTATTCTCACTGGGGTTATGGCCACCATTATAACAACCATTATTATCATTCTTATTATCCTGGATATTCTAGCTATTCCTATTGGGGATATCCACATCATGGTTATAGCGGTTATAGCTACTGGAATGGGTATGACGATGGTTACAATGACGGATGGTATGATAACAGCTACTCAGGATCAAGTTACTATAATAGTTATGACAGCTATAGTTCTTCTAATGACTACTACGGACACAGAGGTGGTTTGAGTAACAATACCGGAAAGGCATCTACATCTTTAAGCGGTGTAAATTCGGGTAGAGGTGATAGGTTGAGTTTGAATTACGGATCTGATAAAAAATTATTAACAGATAACGTAGCGTCCAAACCGTTTGAAGTAAAGGCTATAAACCCTGTAGATAAACAATATGCTTCTAAAAATAGTAGTGGTAACGCATTGGATAAAGAAAATCCTTCTAGAGTAAAAGCAAATAGTTATACAACTTCAACCCAGAAGAAGGATAAATATGATGTAAATAAAACTTCAGTTAAGTCATCTGATAATAGTTCAGTTACAAAGAGTAAAGTGACTAACTCGAAATCAGATGTAAAGCAGTATAACTATACTACTAATGGCTCAAAATATTCTTCAACACCTAAAACAGAGAAGAAGGCTAATTCATACTATACTCCTCAAAAGAACGATTATAGTTCTTCATCGTACAGCACTTATGGGTCAAGTAATAAGACTAAAGACTACTCAACTTCTTATGGAAGCTATAACAAGCCTAAGAAGAGTTATGGAAGTAAGAGCTACTCAAAACCAAAGGCAGAAAAGAAAAGCTATAGTTCTTATTCTTCACCAATTTCACATTCCAAGGGTAGTTCTTCAAGAAACTATTCGAAGCCAAGTACTAAGAGTTATTCAGGATCGTCCTATTCAAAACCAAGCTCTAAATCATATTCAGCTCCTTCAAAGAACTATGGAGGGTCTTCAACTAAAACTAAGAGTTATTCTAACAGTTCGAGTAATTCAAGTTCATCATCGAAGAGTTACTCTAGCTCACCTAGTAGAAGTTATTCAAATCATAGCACTAAAAGTTATTCTGGTTCTAGATCAAGTAGTCCCTCACCTAGTAGAAGTTACTCCAGTGGTGGAAGCGGCAGCAGAAGTTCAAGCTCCGGTTCTCGTAGTAGTAGATCAACTGGAAGTAGAAACAGATAACATTCATCTCAAAATTTAATCATGAAAAAACATATTACCTGCCTATCAATTCTTGCTTTTGTGAGTTTATGTACTTACGGTCAAAACGATGTAGATGCGTTGAGGTATAGCCAAACTGAATTTGGAGGTACTGCACGATCAATATCAGCTGGTGGTGCTTTTGGTGCATTAGG
>JAESSM010000158.1 GCA_016764115.1 Bacteroidia bacterium
TTAGCCACAACTATTACATCTTCAATAGAAACAGCTTGTAGAATTTCGGGGAAACATTCATCGGTAATTACTGAAGTCGCAAAATTGGGAATTCAGTATTATTAATTTGGAATCATTTTTTTCATAAGTGAAATAATTTTAGTTAAAAATTTTAATTATTATTCAATTACAAAGATAATTTCAGTGATTATCCTGCTCAACTACAATTATTTGCGTTTGTCTGTTTTTATTTGCCGAATAAAATTAAATTTAATCATGATATTATCTATTATTATATATGAAAATTTATCTTTCACATGAAATTATTAGGTATATTTGTCTGAAAATTAATCCTATAATTATCTAGAAGAATATACAACTAATTATATGGTTATACTATTATATTAAATAATTTTATACTACTTTTATCATAATTAACAAATTAGTCAACGGAAATAAATAAATAATGAAAAATATTATTGGATTAGTAGCTCTGCTTTTCACTTTTATTTTAAACACAAGTGCTGAAACTAAAACCTGGACTTTGCTGGCAACTGATGCAGAAAACGATGTCTTCGATGTCAACTTGTTAGATGGAAAAGCTTTGTACTATAATTATGATGGGCAAACAGATTCTTTACATTTTAGAGTTGAAGTTTTTGATTCAATTAAAACTACAAATTTTGGTTTTACTATCGTCTTTTTTATTCAGGATACATCATTGAACCAATCAAAATATTGGTGCCAGAATACGAGTTTTACCTTTAATAAATTCATAATTTCTTGGATGGAAGATAAAGACAATGGAATGATTGGAATGGGAGACGCAAAGGGATACACTGATTTAATGAACACCAGTAATTTTGATTTAATCACCAACCTTAAAGACGACAACGCTGTTCTTTCGTTTTTATCTGACAGCAATTCCTACATACTAAGTGTTGCACGCAAGGACGTACTCCCAGTTCTGACTGATTCGTTTAAAGTTATAGCTACTGTTGGTTCGAATATGTCGTGTAATGATGATATTCCTGGAACTGATTTCGGAAGTGCTACCCTTCAATACCCATCCAGTATTCGTTTATTAACTAAAGAAGAAAATATTTCAATCTATCCGAATCCCGCTAAAAGCAATTTTACGATTCAATTATCAGGCATTCAACAACCATGTACGGATCAAGAAATTGTTATGACCAATATGTATGGACAAGAAGTATATAGAAAACAACTTGACCTGCATTCAAGCAATGAAAAAGTTGAAATTGCATTAGACGAGAATTTATCAAAAGGAGTTTATTCGTTAAGTTTTAAGCCTTGTCAACACAATTTACCGACTAAAAGAGTAATTGTTAATTAACCCGTTGACCAATTCAAACATTTCTATACTAGAAGTTTTATCATATCGAGCTTGTCGAAATAAAAGAATTCGATAAACTCAATTTAACAATTAGCTGGTTATTTTTTCAACCGGTCATTAATTAATCTTCGGATTCAACAAGCCTTGCAATTTTAATATTCAGATACCCAAAAAGAAGCGACATAAAAGGGCTAATGATATTAAAGAAACAAAAAGGTAGATAGGTCATAGTCGCCACTCCAAGAACCGCAGCTTGTGTTGCCCCGCATGTATTCCATGGAATTAAAACGGATGTAACAGTAGCAGAATCTTCCAGAGTTCTACTTAAGTTCTCTGGTTTTAATCCCCATTTCCGGTATGAGCTTGCGAACATCCTACCCGGAACAACAATTGCAATATATTGATCAGATGTAGTTACATTAAAGAACAAACAAGTTCCAACGGTGGAGCCAATTAATGAACCAGTAGATTTAACTCTTTTAATAATGGAATCAGAAATTCGCTGCAACATCCCTCCAGCTTCCATCACACCGCCAAATGACATGGCGCAAAGTACCAACCAAATTGTATTTAGCATTCCAGACATCCCGCCTGAAGATAGCAGGCCGCTTACCATTTCATTGTCAGTTACAATGTTAATATCGCCATACATGGCCATTAAAACGGTTATATATGAGGATAAACTGTAGTTATCAGTTACTTGAGAAATATTTTCAATAATATTTGGTTGAAATATGATAGCGAACACTCCTCCCAAAACAGTTCCAATAAATAATGCAGGCAATGCAGCTACTTTTTTGATAATTAGAACCACAACAGTTAAGGGAACCAAGAACAACCATAAATTGATCTCAAAAACTGAATCTATTGCAATTAAAACTGAATCTATATCTTGAACCTCAGCTTCAGTGTTACCGGTAAATCCTATTATTAAAAAAATAAGCAACGTTATTAATATAGATGGGCCGGTAGTCAACACCATGTACCTAATATGAGTAAAGAGTTTGGTGCCAGCCATTGCAGGTGCAAGATTGGTAGTATCTGACAAGGGAGACATTTTATCTCCAAAATATGCTCCTGAAATAATAGCGCCGGCAATCATGCCATCGGAAAACCCTAATGTTTTACCAATGCCAAGCAATGCAATCCCCACTGTAGCAATTGTTGACCATGAACTTCCTGAAGCTAATGACACAAAACTACAAACCGCACAAGCGGCAAACAGAAATATTGATGGTGATAAAATTTTTAACCCATAATAGATCATTGCGGGTACAATTCCACTTATAAGCCAGGTTCCTGAAAGAGCACCAATAAATAACAGTATCAACACTGCCGGCATGGCCGAACTTATACTTTTAACTATTCCATCAAGTAGTGTATCCCATTTTAATCCGTTTTTAAAATTAAAGATAACTGCTACTGCTGCAGCAAAAAGAAGTGCAAATTGATTTGACCCAGCTAAGGCATCATCAAAAGTGAACACATTCAAGGTTAATAAACCTATTAAAAATATAACCGGAAATAAAGACTCAAGCAGGGAAGGAGTTTTAAAATTATTTTCCATTCTTACAGTTTATCCATTAATACTTTATACAATTCGACCATTGAGCTGATATCATCTTTATGCACTTTTTCATCGGGTGTATGTACATTTGTCTCAGGTGCCCCAACAAAACACCAATCTATTGGGTATGGTGTTCGTTGAATATAATTACCATCACTCCCACCAGCATTTTCTACTTCCAATTGAAAAGGTACTTTGCTCTTTATTGCAATATCTATTACCCTGTCAATATATTCCTTCCTTGGCAATCCGGAATCCCTCATTGAAACTGCACAGCCCTGCCCTGCTTTTACACCATTTGTTACCCAAGTAATATCAGATATCAAAGACTGATCAACCTTGTATTGTTCATATAAGAATTTAGACAAATATCCAACAGAACCTCCACCGTGCTCTTCCCAACAAGAAAATACAATGGCTCCATTTCTTAGAGTCTTAGCAACCTGCAAAGCATTCCAAACACCTAACCTGTTATCCATATAGCAGCATTGAACATAGTTTTTGGTTTCCCTGAAATTTGGCTTATAGGTTAATCTTGTACCTATGGCTATTTCCCTTTTGAATTTATAATAAAGTGAATCCTTTTGTTTTATTAAGGAACAATCTATTTTCCCTTTACTGTCCACTCCTACTACAGTTACTCCGGTTTTCACAATCGGTTTTCCGATCAAAACAACCTCTTTATCATATTTAACCGTGTACCCAATAGAATCGATATGTGCATATATAGCAGTTTTCGGTTTCCCAAATACCAAAACAACGCAATCCTGAAATCCTTTTCCTGAGTATACCTTAGGAGTTACTTTCCAATTCTTCTTTTCTCTTTTTACATGATCAATGATAAAGTTAGTCATAGCACTTTCGTTGCCGGAAGGTGCATGAATTGAGCAAAGCTCCTTTAATAAACCCCAATCTTCCTTTTTATTATTGTTCATTCCCGAAATGCGTAGTTCTAACTTTTTTGAATAACGAATAATAGAACATTTGAATAACGAATTAAGAAGTTACTTATGCTTCGATACTGTTGCAATGCTTTTTACAAAAATCGAGATCAACTCATTACACTCAATTATTATTTCATCCACTTTCACTTCCGCTTTATAAAGATTTGTCCTTTTCATGATTCTTAAACAATTGTATGATTCCCTCAATTCTTTTAAACACACTTTCATTTTGTGTAGGAAATCATTTCTAGATTCAGCACTTTTTGCTTCTCCATAGTTCAAGGCAGGTGAAGTTCCAGACCTTAGCAGTTGTCCACCAAGATGAGTAGCTGATTTTGAATTTGGTAAATTTTCAAAAAAACAAACGACCTCAACCGCGAAATCAATTAAGCGTTCTTCTATATCATATTTCTTTTCTTTCATTTCTAATTTCTTTATTCAAATGTTCTATTATTCAATTATTCANAATATCTGANNAAATCCAAAAACTAATCATCNTGCAATTGAANCATAATTTATTAACCGTCAATCNGTTTAAGCAATTCCATTTTANTAAATGATTTNTGATACAGAGTGCTGTCTCCTACTAAATTAGCTAACTCACTGATATTNTAATGGATCCACCATTGTTCTTTTACAACTTTATCCAGTTTTAAATAATAGTTTATTCCACTTTGATATAGGTTAGGGTGGTCCCAAAAAGGAGTTGAAATGGTTACTATATCATCCATTGTTTTAATTGAATCCAAATTCATGCATCTTAATGTATACTCAAGGCAACCATCATAATCTCCTAACCCTGCAAAGGAAGTTGCTATTCCCTTATAGGGTTCATATAAATAAGTGTTTAAGGGAATTGCTTCTGTAAAGTCTCCAAATGCCCACCTATATTCTTTATTCTTCAAATAGAGATTGCCTCTATACTCAAGCGCATGGGCAGAGTACTGCTCATATTTAACACCCTCATTATAGTAATGAAAGGCCATGCTATCATTGTCAAAATGCTCATAAACAATTCCCATATTAATGTTTGGGATGTGCCAATAAGGTGCAAGTTCTAATGATTTACTGAAAAGCTCATAAGCGTTATCAAAATCTCCCTCACTCATAAAAGTAAGTCCATAATTTACATACGATCTCGAAGACGGGGCTTTTTCAACAACATCCTGCCAATATGATCTTTCAGATTTAAATACAGTATTTCTCTTGAAGGTCATTCTTCCTAATGAGAATATTGCAAGAGCGAAGGCAAAGATAAAAAGATACTTAAAATAGATCTTTCGATTAAAGTTTTGAAAAAACTGCTCCGTTATTGGTATTAACCAAGCCAATGATGCGATAGCAATTGGCATGTAAGGCCTATGCTCATTAACCATTTCCGCCAATGGAGCTATAGACGAAGTTGGAGAAATTAAAGTTATCCCCGTCAAGGCGAAGAACAACAAATAAGGCTTGGTTTTCCAGTAGTAAATTAAACACCCAAACAACATGGTCCACCCGCTTAGAGCAAGGAGCACTCTTGGTTCAGAAATAGAATAGTAAACCGGAAAACTCAGATCATCAGCTATCAAATTAAATGGAGTAAACCAATTTATTACATAATGCCACCAAGCCGTAAATTGAGTAATCAAATATTCATATGAACCTACATCAGCACTATGTCTTGAAGATGCGAAATCATATTCACTCATAAATATCCATCTTACAGCAAAGTAAAATATTGTTACAACGAAAAATGGAGATAGTCTTTTTAAAGTAGTTATATTAATAGTTTGTTTAACATCATGGAAAAAAGACTTTCTATCTCCGTTTGTTTGCATTAGAATTTCAATGAAAAATAAAGGAGCTAAAACTGCAACAGCTTCGATCTTCGTAAATATTGCAAACATATACAGTGCTGAGGCATCCCAATATTTAACATTTTTATTGTTTGAATTGGACTTGATATAAAATATCAAACATGGAAATAAAAACGCTGCAGTCAACAATGAGGATCTCGCAGAAAAATAATTTACCACTCCGGATGTTGTTGGATGAATTGCAAAAATAATTGCGGCAATTAGCGGAACATATTTTACAACCGGTGATTCCCTGTCTGGATAGAGTTTCCTAAGGACAAGTGTACTGAAAATGTAAAGCCCAATTACACAAATAAGATGAAGTAAGATTTGAGTAAAATGCCACCAAAAAGTATCGTACCCTCCCATCCAGTAATTGATGGCATAGGTTACTTGCAAAACCGGTCTATAATCAACATTAGCCCTAAGACTTGAAAATGTTCCCGGATCAACAAAATATTGGGGAATGAAACTTAAGCTTCGGATATAAGGGTTTTCCAATGCAACGTGGCCACTGTCTAAGTTAAAGTCATGTTGATAATTATTAGAAAATACCCCAAAGCAGAGAATCGTGAATAATAATATATATATATAGGTTCGGGGTTGGGTATGCATTATTTAATTAATGAGGCTGTCTAAAAGTACCGTTTTATGTCATCCTGAAGATATTGAATGATCTTGTTGCATTTTGATAATCAGAAAACAAGATTCTTCACTGTCGTTCAGAATGACAGGAATTTTTGACTCTTGATACTGTCTCACAAATCTACATATGAATCACTTCATCATAGGCATCTGCAACAGCCTCCATTACCGCTTCGGACATTGTTGGATGCGGATGAATTGCTTTCAATACTTCATGTCCCGTGGTTTCCAGTTTTCGTGCAGTTACTGCTTCCGCGATCATTTCCGTAACATTGGAACCTATCATGTGCGCACCAAGCCATTCTCCATATTTAGCATC
>JAESSM010000159.1 GCA_016764115.1 Bacteroidia bacterium
CACATCTTTGGCTTTATAGAAAATAAATGATTCAGGGAATATTTCTTGCAGGTGTTTTTGAGTTGGCATAATGGTTTCCTGAATGCGTTGTGCATAATTGATACTTTCTGCTATGCTTTTGTTCTTGATTGCCAACTGTATGTTCATATCTTCCAACTCGTTATTTGCCTCCTTTTTAAATTTTAATTGCGATTGCACTACATAAATTAGTGACATCAGCAGCCCTAAAATAAAGACAATTCCTAAAATTAAATACCACTGTTTTTTAATTTGACCTTCTTGTTGCTGCGCTTGTAATGTTTGCAATTCATTATCTTTAGTTAATATTTCAATCTCCTTCTCTTTCTTTTCACTCTCATACTTTGCCCGCATTTCTTGCACTGCTTTGGCAGAATTTTCATTGATCATTGAATCTTTCAACGCTAAATGCTTTTCAAAGAATTCAAGTGACTTTTTATAATCACCCATATCCTTATAAACCGTAGCAATTATTTCGAAAATAAATGATAGTTCCTTTTTTGCTTTTATTTCTCTGCCCAGGCCAATGGCCTTGTCTAAATAAGATATTGCCTGCTGAAATTCACCCTTTTTCTTACATATTACTGCCATTCCACCTAATGAATATAGTATTCCTTGTCTGTCGCCCAACTCTTCACGCATTTTTAAGGATTTTCTCTGGTAAAATAACGCTGTATCCAATTTGCCTATTTCAGCATAAAGCTCTCCAGCATTTCCATAAGCAAGCGCAATTGACTCTTTGTGCCCAAGCTTTTCCTGCAATCGTACCGCTTGCATAAAGTACTTTTTAGCTGTTTCGTAATCTTCCCTCTGATAGAATATGATCGCCATATTATTATAAGTTACAGCTTTCCCCCTGTCATCATTCATAATATCCGCAATTTTTAATGATCTTTCATGGAATTCCAGAGCTCTTTCAGGATTACCAAGATTGTCATATACCAAAGCCATATTATTGTAGAAACCGGCTATTTGCCTTTTCAGCTTCTTATTGGGATTCAATTCCCCACCCAGTTCATCGCATATCTTTAACCCTTGCAAATAATTCTCAAGAGCTAGCTGGTACTCACCTCGTTCTCTGTAATTTTCACCAATCGAGTTAAAAGTGCTAGCAATTTCGTCCTTCCTGTTTATTTCTCGAGCAATTTTCATTCTTGCTTGATGAATTTCCATAGCCTCATCCAGCTCTCCTTTGATATCATGAGCCTGGGCAATTATTTTGAAAGCTCCCAGAATTCCCCTTCTGTAACCTATTTTTTCGGATAACTCTTTGGCTTTTAATCCATACTCTAATCGCTTATCGGGATCAGACTTACCATACTCAATGCCTAGCTTTGTCAACAATTTCACCTTGATTGTGTCAACTTCCATATTCATAAGTTCAACTTCTAGGCTGTCAACCAAATCCCGATCTTGGGCAGTAGAACTAACAACAGAAAAGAAAAAAAGGAGGAACGCTAAAATTAAAAAATTCAACTTTTTCATCCTATGAAGATACAAAAATCAGACTTTAATCCCCATCATTATTACATCATCCAATTGTTTCTCACTACCCATCCAATTAATGAACTGATCATTGAAAATGACTTTCAATTCATCCATAGACTTATCCTTATTCTCAATGATTATTTCCTTTACCTGATCATTTTGAAATCTCCTGCCCTTTGGACCCCCAACCTGGTCTATCAAACCATCAGAGTAAAAGAAAATTGAGTCTCCTTCTGCTAATTGTAATTTATGATTGGTAAATTTAATCTCCTTACCTCTACTGGAATACTGCAATCCTCCTACAGGAAACCTGTTCCCCCGAATTTCCTTAATTATGCCATCGTGAAACCATAAAAGAGATCTATGAGCTCCAGCATAATGGACTTCACGCTTTTCCTTATTTATTGAGCATAAAGCTATGTCCATTCCATCTTTTGATTCAATGTTTTCTTCCTGCCTTAAAGTATGCTTTATCCCTTCGTGTAACTCNNCAAGAATTTCTGAAGGATCATGAATGTTTTTCCCTCCAACTATATCATTCAATAAAAAATACCCTATCATACTCATCATCGCTCCCGGAACACCGTGCCCTGTACAGTCAACTGTTGCTGCAAAAAAGTTTTTATCATTTTTCATTACCCATGGGAAATCCCCACTTACCACATCTTTGGCTTTATAGAAAATAAATGATTCAGGGAATACTTCCTGCAGGTGTTTTTGAGTTGGCATAATGGTTTCCTGAATGCGCTGAGCATAATTGATGCTTTCTGCTATGCTTTTATTCTTAATTTCCAGCTGAATGTTCATTTCTTCCAGCTCTTTATTTGCCTGCTTTTTGTAACGGTATTGTGTATTAATAATATACCCCATAGATAGCATTAAACCAAGAATGCAAATAAAAAGTAGAATTACATTTCTATGTTTTCTTATCGAACTCTCCTGTTGTTCTGCCCTTAGCTCTTTTAGTTCATTTTCATTTTTCAGCATTTCAATTTCTTTTTCGGTACGATCAGCATCATACTTTGCCTGCATCTCCTGCACTGTTTTGGCCGAATTCTCATTGATCATTGAATCTTTCAACACAATACTTTTTTCAAAAAAATCCACTGATTTTTTAAAATCACCCATTTCTTTATAAACATCCGCCATTGTTTCGAAAACAAAATAGAGTTCCTTTTTTGCGTTTATTTCTCTCCCTATTTCAATACTTTTCTCAAGGTAAGACACAGCTTGCTGCAATTCGCCCTTTTTCTGATGAATTAATGCCATTCCACCCAAGGAGTACAATAAGCCTGACCTATCTCCCAGCTCTTCACGCATTTTTAAAGACTTTTTTTGGTAAAAAATAGCAGTATCCAATTTCCCTAGTTCGGTATAAATCTCTCCTGCGTTTCCGTAAGCCAATGCAATATGCTCTTTGTTCCCAAGCTTTTCCTGTAAACGTACCGCTTGCATAAAATAATTCTTAGATATTTCAAGATCCCCTCTCTCCAAATAAATAATTGCCATATTGTTATACGTTATAGCCTTCCCCCTGTCATTATTCATGCTATTAGAAATTTCTAATGATTTTTCATGAAATTCCAGAGCTCTTTCAGGATTACCAAGAGTACCATACACCAAAGCCATATTATTATAGAACCAGCCCTTATGAGTTTTTAGTCTATTCTTAGGATTCGAGCCCCTACTCAGTTCATCACATAACTTTAACCCCAGTAAATAATTTTTAAGAGCTAGTTGGTACTCACCCCGCTGTCTGTAATTTTCGCCAATTGAGTTATAGCTGCCAATAATTTCATCTGTCTTGTTTAATTGTCTGGAAATTTTCATTCTTTCTTGATGAATTTCCATGGCTTTATCTAATTCTCCTTTAGTAGTATAAACTTGAGCAATTATTTTAAAGGCATATAAAACTCCAAATGTGTAACCTGTTTTTTCAGCTAATTCTTTAGCTTTTAACCCATATTCTAATCGTTTATCAGGATCTGACTTTCCATATTCAACGCCTAATTTCACCAATAATCTTACTTTGATTGTATCAACTTCTGTATTAAGAAGTGCCACTTCAAGGCTATCAACAAGGTCCCTATCTTGTGCAATAGAAGTATGAACAGATAAGAAAAAAAGAAAGAAAGCTAAAAATAGAAAAATCAACTTTTTCATTCATTGAAGATACAAAATCAAACCTTTCATTACAATCTTAATGTATACGAAGCTGTCTCAAAATCCATTTGGTCATCTTGAACGCAATGACTGAGCTCGTTAAATGATGGATAATTAAAGAACTAGATTCTTCATTACATTCAGAATGACATGCGCTTTGGGCTTTTCAGGCAATCTTGTTTGTTTTGCTAGAATCTTATCCCAATAAGAAGTACATCATCTAATTGTTTACTATCCCCTAACCACCCATCAAATCTTTGACTAAATGCTTCCCCAATTTTTGTCATAGGAGCATTCTTATTCTCAGAAATAATTTCCTGTATTTGTTTATCAGCAAACTTTCTATTTTCAAATCCCCCTAATTGATCGGGTAAACCATCGGAATACATATAGATACTATCTCCTTTTTTGAGGCTAATTATTTGAGTATCAAATTTAATTTCCTTCCCAAGTTTAGCGTATTGTGTACCTCCAACCGGAAACCGGTTTCCTTTAATCTCATTTAAATTTCCATTAGATAAATGATACAAGGGCCTATGAGCACCTGCATATTCCAGCTTCATTTCTTTTAAATTGATCTTGCAAAATGCAAGGTCCATTCCATCATGAGATGCTACATTCTTTTGTTGTTTTAAAGTTTGAATAACTCCCCCATGTAAATTGTCCAGGATCGTTCCAGGATCATAAATATTGTGACCTAAAACAGTTTCATTTAAAATAAAATAACCGATCATGCTCATCATTGCTCCGGGAACTCCATGTCCCGTACAATCAACAGCTGAAACGAAAATATCATCTCCCTTTTTTCGTATCCATGGAAAATCACCACTTACAACATCCTTGGCTTTAAAGTACAAGAATGAGTCTGTAAATAATTCATTCAGCCTTTCACCAGTGGGCATAATGGTTTCCTGAATCCGTTGGGCATAATTGATACTATCAGAAATGGATTTATTTTTTTTACTCAATTGTGTATTCATGTCTTCCAAAGCATCCTTTTGCTCGGCAATGAGCTTGTTTTTATAAGTCAATTCAGTATTTGCCTTTTGTTTGATCCTGAAACGGTTATATAGCATATAAGCCAACAACATCACCAATATTAATCCTACGGAAGTAATATTCCTAAAAGTTCTTTGCTTATCGGTTTCTAATTCTTGGATTTTGTTCTGATTATTAAGTAATTGGATCTCTTTTTCCTTTTGTTTTGTCTCAAACTCTGTTTGCAGACCTAACAGGTTTCTATTCTTTAAGTCTTCCGCAATTGTATCTTTAATTGCTGCATATTTTTCAAAATACTTTAAAGAGTTCCCGAAATTATTAAGGCCTTTATATGCATTTGATACAACCAAATATGCATGCTTAATATCCTCTTTAGCACCTTCATATCTCGAGTGTTGTACTGCGATATGTCCATAATCTAATGCGCTCTCATATCTCCCCATTGAATAATGAGTGTTGCTAATATCTGCATAGGCATCACCCATATTTGAAGTAACACCTGATATTTGTTTTAATTCAACGCGTTTCTCAAAATGATCTAATGCCTTTTGATAATTTTTCTTTTTAAACCAGGCTTTACCTATAATACTATGGGCAAAGGCTTCTCCATCTTGATTGCCCATAGATCTAAATAGCTTCAACCCAACTTGAACTGTATCTATTGCCAGGTCTAATTCATTTTTCCTCAAAAAAACTCTTCCAATATTGGTATATATCTGAGCAAGTCCATCTCTATCATCTAATTTTAGCCTCATTCTGAAGGCCTTGTCATAATATTCCAATGCCTTTTCAAATTCATTTTGTTCAGCATATAGGGAACCAATATTATTTAAAATAACATTAATAGTCTGTATATCTCCAATCTCTTCAGTGAGTTTTAATCCACGCATATAATTCTGAATGGCAGCTTCATACCTGTACATTCTAGAATCTACATTACCAATACTTACATAAGATTGTGCAATTCCATGCTTATCTCCCAATTCTAATCTTATTGTCAACGCTTCCTGATGCATCTCATATGAAGTCTCATGATCTCCTTGATCCTCATAAAGTCCGGCATAATTACTCATGATGCTAGCAAACTTACTTCTATCACCCTCATTTCGAACCAGCTCCAAAGCAATATCATAGTAATAGATCCCTGTATCAATATTACCAACAAGGTTAAAGCATGAAGCTATATTACTATATAAATTAACCTGTAGTGCTGTATTTTTAGTTTCTTTAGCAATATTTAGAGATTTATTAAATATTGTGATGGCCTCTTTAAACTCACCTCTGTAGTAATAATTAATTGCTATAGAATTTAGACATCTACCTTGCATTTTTAGATCATTCATTTTCTTTGCTTTCTCAAGTGCCTTTTCATAGTAAATAGCTGCTTCCTGTAAGTTGCCAAGATCTGCAGCTAACATCCCGAACGCTAATTCACATTGTGCTACATTAATAACATCATCCATATCTTTATATAATTCCATTACTTTGGGCAATGAATCTAAAGCTGTTTTAAATTCTCCCATTTTTCTCAAGGTTACTATTTCATTATAAAATGCTTCCGCAAATCCGCGATCGAACCTAATTTGTTTTGACAACTTTTTTGCTTGTTTGCAATAAACCATAGCACTATCAAGTGAATAGTTCATAAGTTCTAAACATATTTCACAAAGAACATTCACTTTTACCGTATCGATCATTATTTTGTCAAGTTCAAGAAAGAGGGAATCAAGCCTTGTGATTTGGAATTCAGGAGTTTTGGCTTCGTCTTGCGCAAATAGTGATGAAGCAATAAATATTAATAGTATGTGTGTTAATTTTTTCAAAAGTCGGGGTTTACCATATAAATATGGCTAAAATGAATGGGAATATCAAGAAAAGGAGAATATAGACTGATGACAAAAATCGCGTCATTGCGAGGACCCAATAAAAGAATTCATGTACTTCCGATTTACGGCAAGCTTAGCAATACGCCCGAAGCAATCTCCTGAAAGGATCTCAAAACAGGAGATTGCTTCAGTCCCCGAGAAGTCGGGGCAGGCTGTTCCTCCTTCGCAATGACGTGATAGCTTTTTTATAATTTTTGCAAAAATTCAACCGCTTTGTCCATATCTTCTTTAAGATACCTATCTGCCTGGAGAGTTGGTACAGTTTTACGGAAAGAACTAATTACTTCCTCCAATTTTTGGGAGGTTTTCAATGGTTTTCTAAATTCAATGGCTTGAACTGCATTTAATAATTCAATGGCCAATATTCGTTCAACATTATTAACAACGCGTAAGGCTTTTACCGCGGCATTAGCTCCCATACTTACATGATCTTCCTGACCATTGGATGATACAATGGAATCAACTGATGCCGGAGTACTAAGCTGTTTATTTTCACTGGTAATTGCCGCCGCAGTATATTGAGGGATCATTAAACCTGAATTTATACCCGAATCTTCAATCAAAAATGTTGGTAATCCTCTCTCTCCTGATACCAGTTTATAGGTTCTTCTTTCCGAGATGCTACCTAATTCTGATAAGGATATTGCAAAGAAATCAAGTGCTAATGCCAATGGTTCGCCATGAAAATTACCTCCCGAAATAATCTGATCTTCATCAGGAAACACCAATGGATTATCACTTACAGCATTTACTTCTGTTGTAAAAACACTTTCGACATAATTAATCGCATCCTTAACTGCTCCATGTACTTGGGGAATACACCTGAATGAGTAAGGGTCCTGAACATGATCTTTATTCTGAGAAGTGATTTCACTACCCTCTAAATAACTGGATATATTTTTTGCAGTTTCAATTTGGCCATTGAACGGTCGAATTTTATGAAGCAAATCCGAAAATGGTTCTTTTCGACAATCAAAGGCATCTATTGAAATAGAAGCAATGATATCAGTTTGATTAGACAATCTTTTTGCTTTAGTTAAACAAAAAGTTCCATAAGCTGACATAAATTGGGTTCCATTCAATAAAGCGATACCCTCCTTGGGTTTCAAGATCAATTTACCCCAACCTAGTTCATTCAACACTTTATCGGAATTCTTTATTTCTCCTTTATAATAAACTTCACCTTTGGCTATTAATGGCAATGAAAAATGTGCCAATGGTGCTAAATCTCCTGAAGCACCTAAAGAACCTTGCTCATAAATTACAGGAAGAACATCATTGTTATACATGTCAACCAATCGATCAACTAACTCCAAACTTACTCCTGAATGTCCTTTTGAAAAAGATTGGATCTTAAATAGTAGCATCAATTTCACAATTTCCGTTGGAACCTTATCTCCCATCCCGCAAGCATGCGAAACAACTAAATTCTCCTGAAGTTTTTCAAGATCACTCTCAGGAATACTTTTATTACACAACGAACCAAATCCTGTGTTTACACCATATATGGGTTGATCATGATTTGTAAGTTTATCTTCTAAATAAGTCCTACATTTATTAATAGCACCTTTCGCTTCATCAGACAAAATCAATCTTGTCTTACTTTGTATTAGCGAAGCTATTTTATCAATTGTAAGTGTAGTATTATCTATTAAGTGATCTGACATTTTATTTAATCTTTTCAATTATCTCATCTATAGTTAACTCTTCCTGACTGCCTTCTGTCATGTTCTTTAAAGTTAGCTTTCCAGATTCTAATTCATTTGAACCAACCAATGCAACAAATGGAATTTGTTTACTATCTGCATAACTCATCTGCTTTTTCAATTTGGCAGCAACTGGATATACCTCTGCATTAATACCAGCTTCTCTCACCTTAATTAACATTGGAAGTAAGTCCTTCAACAGATCCTCATCAAAATTGGCAAACATTAACTTTGTCGCAGATTCGAAATTATCTGGGAATAAATTCAATTCATCAATTACCTCGTAAATCCTATCCAAACCGAAAGAAAAACCAACAGCAGGAATTTCTTGCTTGCCAAACATTCCAATCAGGTTGTCATATCGCCCTCCTCCACACACACTTCCCATGCTGGCATTATTAATCACAGCTTCAAAGATTGTTCCTGTGTAATAGTTCAAGCCTCTGGCCAATGTCGTTGTAACCGTCAATTTGGCATTGGTCAACTTCATTTTGTTGACATGATCAATCAATATACCAAGTTCTTCCACTCCCTCTTTTCCAACATCAGAGGATTGAATTAATTTCTCAAGGGCTTGTAAATAATTTTCTTCTTTAATATTTAGGAACTCATTAATTTTTTGAATAGCATCAGCAGACAAATCTTTTTTAGATAACTCTTCGTTAACTCCATCTAACCCCACCTTATCTAATTTATCGATTGCCACACAAATGTCTACCTCTTTACCTTTTTCACCAACTACTTCAGCTATTCCGGATAAAACTTTCCTGTTATTTACTTTTATTGTAAAATCATTCAATTTCAAGGAAGAAAAAACTTCATCGATGATCTTGATCAGCTCAGCATCCACCAATAATGATTCAGAACCAACAACATCTACATCACATTGATAAAACTCCCTAAACCTTCCTTTTTGAGGACGATCTGCTCTCCATACAGGTTGAATTTGGTATCTCCTAAAAGGAAAAACAATATCATTCTGATACATCGCGACAACCCTTGCTAAAGGAACCGTTAAATCATATCTCAATGCTTTCTCAGAAATATGTTGGGTAAACTCTTTTGAACCATTTTCAGAAACACCATCAGGAACTTTTGATAAATAGTCTCCGGAATTAAGCACTTTGAACATCAATTGATCCCCCTCATCTCCATATTTTCCTCCTAATGTAGATAGATTCTCCATTGCAGGAGTTTCTAATGGTTGGAATCCATACTTCTGAAATACACTCCTTATTATATTAATGATGTATTCCCTTTTTACCATTTGTTGAGGTAAAAAATCACGTGTTCCTTTAGGAATTGATGGTTTTTGAGATGACATGTTTTTAATTATGATTCAAAGATTAAAAATTGTAAAATTTAATCTTCAAAAATGCCGATTGCAAATATATAAAAAGAAAAGCCTTCCTATTAAAGTAAGAAGGCTTTTCATACAACTGGAATTCTATGAACTTAGATTATCAAGTCATGCTTATTTTGATCTTCTTTTGCAATGCATCCACTTCGCCCCTCAATTTTTTATCAATTTGCATAAGATTGTCAATTGTATTGCATGCATGGATTACGGTTGAATGATCCTTACCGCCAAAATGTTTGCCAATATTCTTTAAAGAAGATTTGGTATGCGCTTTTGATAAGAACATTGCAATTTGGCGAGTTTGTACTATTTCCCGTTTTCGTGACTTGGCCTTTATGATGTCTATTGGCATTTCATAAAAATCACAAACTAATTTCTGAATATAATCGATAGAAACTTCTCTTGTAATATTTCTTACAAAATTCTTTATAATTTGTTTTGCAAGATTCAGATCAATTTCCTTTTTATTCAAAGAAGATTGTGCCATTAAAGAAATAAGTGCTCCTTCTAATTCCCTCACATTGGAATCAATATTGTGAGCAATGTATTCAATTATTTCCTTAGGTACGCTAATTCCATCCATGTAGGTTTTTTTCCCAAGAATAGCGATCCTGGTTTCAAGATCAGGTGGTTGCAAATCACAGGATAACCCCCATTTGAATCGTGATAGCAACCTATCATCCATTCCATCTATGTCTTTAGGATGACGGTCAGAAGTAAAGATCAATTGCTTGCCAGCTTGATGCAGGTGATTGAATAAGTGAAAAAGAATGTCTTGTGTTTTGTGTTTGCTTGATAAAAATTGAACATCGTCCAAAATCAAAACATCAACCAATTGATAAAAATTGAAGAAGTCATTCTTAGAGTTATTCTTAATTGCATCCACAAACTGATTGGAAAATTTCTCAGATTGAACGTAAAGAACAATGTATTGATCTTTATACAATTCTTTGATCTTGTTTCCGATAGCTTGTGCTAAATGTGTTTTACCTAATCCAACACCACCATATAACATTAATGGGTTGAAAGCGGTTTGTCCTGGCTTGTTGGCAACTGCGAACCCTGCCGATCTTGCTAAGCTGTTACATTCACCTTCAATAAAATTGTTGAAGGTATAATTTTGATTAAGTTGTGGATCGATCTTGATCTTTTTTAATCCGGGAATTACGAAAGGATTAGGAATTTCGGGACCAATACTTACCGGCATGGCCACAGAAGGATTTTGCGAATCTTTGTTAGCTAAAGTGGGAACATTTACAGTTGAGCCATTGCCTGACGCATCTGCTCGTTCAAGAATAATACTATACTCCAATCTTGCTTCGATTCCTAAAAATTTCTTGATGGTTTTGCTTAACAAGTCAACATAGTGCTCTTCTAACCATTCATAAAAGAACATACTTGGAACCTGGATAGTTAATACATCTTTTTCAAGTTTCACTGGCTCAATCGGATTGAACCAGGTCTTGAAAGATTGGGGATTGACATTGTCATTGATTACATCAAGACAACTTGTCCAAACGCTTTGTGCTGATTGGCTCATTCCGACAGGTTTTTCAAGCATTGTTAACATTTTATTTAATTTACGTTTAGGGACGTCCTACGAAATACGACATGAAAAAAGTTAAAAAAAATTTAAAAAACACTTGACTTTCTAAAATATTTAATTCCCAAATCCATTTCAAAATTATTGTTGATTACCGATACTATTGGTTTAGAGCATTTTACTGGTTTTGTCTTTTTTATCCACATTTTTTTTTACATCAATAAACTTCAAAAAATCATCATAAATATCAGTATATCAGGCATTTGCATATTGAATTATGAATCACTTGTTATGCCCTTGTAAAACTAAATAGAAAAAATGAATAAAAATGAAAAACGCTATTGTTTATTAACTTTATTTTACTTGTGCTACAAATCTTAGCCCTTCAATTGGAAATAATTTTCAGAAAAATAATACTCCCTAAAAACCAATGAATTACAAAAATTAAAAACTTCAGAAACTAATGTCGTGGACATGACAACTGCAGTTGGAAGTATTATCTCAAGTTTTTTTTATGCAAAGAAAACAAATACTGAACTTCGAAATGAATCCACAATATCACTTTCATTATTTGTAAAATCGTGTATTAGTTCTATAATCTATTGACTATAAAGCTAACCTTTATATTCCCCAAATACATTTCGCAGCGTATCAGAAATTTCTCCGAGGGTAGCATATGCTTCTACAGATGCTAAAATGGTGGGTAATAAATTAATGTCTGAGCTGGCTTCATCTGCTAGCTTAGCCAATAAAGAATTTACCTTATCATTGTCTCGTTCCGATTTTAATGCCTGAATCTTATTTATTTGATCATGCCTGATTGAATCATCAACCTTAAAAACCTCTCCTGCTTCTTCATCCTCAATATATTTATTTACTCCAACAACTATCTTTTCCTTTTTTTCTATTCCTTGCTGATATTTGTATGCTGATTCTGCAATCTCATTTTGGATATAACCTTGTTCAATTGCACTAACTGAACCACCCATTGAGTCAATTTTACTAATATATTTATCCGCTTCTTCCTCCATTTGGTTAGTTAATTCTTCAACATAATAAGATCCAGCCATTGGATCTACAGTATCTACCACTCCGCTTTCTTCCGCAATTATTTGTTGTGTTCGTAAAGCAATTTTTGCAGCTTTTTCAGTGGGTAATGAAATGGCTTCATCATACCCATTGGTATGCAATGATTGTGTACCTCCAAGTACAGCTGACAATGCTTGAATGGTAACACGAGCAATATTATTTTCAGTTTGCTGAGCCGTCAAAGTTGAACCACCTGTTTGAGTATGAAATCTTAACATTTGGGCTTTTTGATCAGTTGCCCCAAGTTCTTTTGTGATCTTCGCCCACATTCTTCTTGATGCTCTGAATTTGGCAATTTCCTGAAAGAAATCATTGTGTGCATTAAAAAAGAATGAAAGTCTTTTAGCAAATACATTTATATCCAAACCTTTATCAATAGCCGCTTTTAAATATGCCTTACCATTGGATAAAGTAAAAGCAAGCTCCTGTACTGCAGTGGCACCAGCTTCCCTCATATGATAACCTGATATAGATATGGTATTCCATTTGGGAACTTCTTTACTGCAAAACTCAAAAACATCAGTTATCAATCTCATAGATGGTTTTGGAGGATATATATAGGTACCACGGGCTGCATATTCCTTTAATATGTCATTTTGTATAGTTCCGGAAATTTTGGATATATCAGCTCCCTGCTTTTTAGCCAAACCGACATACATAGACAATAATATGGAGGCAGTAGCATTGATAGTCATGGAAGTTGTTATAGATTCCAATTGGATTCCGTCAAACAGGATCTCAATATCACGGAGAGAATCTATAGCAACACCAACTTTCCCTACTTCTCCATCTGAAAAATCATGATCAGAATCATAGCCAATTTGTGTGGGAAGATCAAATGCCACAGAAAGCCCTGTAGTCCCTTGATTCAATAAATAATGGTACCTTTTATTTGATTCTTCAGCAGTTGAAAAACCTGCATATTGCCGCATGGTCCACAATTTACCACGGTACATGTTCGGTCTTACACCTCTTGTGAACGGAAATTCGCCGGGATTTTCTTCAGGAATTTCCCTCTTATTATATACTTCCTTAATTTCTATTCCTGAATCCGTTTCAAATTTTTCCTTACGTTGAGACATATTAGCTTTACCAATTAAAATTATATTTCCCCAAGTTCACACCCTATAGTCTGTCTTTAAATTATACAAACGTCATCACGAGGACAATAGGACGAAGTGATCTCCGACTTTGACTAACCGAAGGAGATTGCTTCACTGCGTTCGCAATGACGACATTATTAACCACAAAATTAATAAAAGCGTTGAATCTCTTTCCTTATGACATCTAAGGCCTTTTGATTGGGGATTTCCTGGCGATCCATCATGACTTCAAATATCTTTTTGCTGAGTTCAGTGGCAGGAGCTGTATCTGCAATACCTTCTGCTGCAGTATTAATAATTCTAACTGTATCTTCTTTAGCACTTCTAATTGCTACCCAAACTTCATTGGATAGATATATTTGCTGAGTCAAGTTATGCTCGAACTCGGTTCTTATAATTGACAAGAGCTCCTCATGAAATTTTCTAGCAGTCATTCTTGGGCCTTTAGCACGAATTAACAAGCTTGCCGGGTTTATACGTTCCAAAAACAAAGTCATACGTTCATAAGCCTGTAACCTAAGTGGCAAGGTGATTTCCTGGGTGGCTATCCTTTTATTTAGGAAACCCTTTTTCGCATCATTCTCAAGAAAAGACTTTATAACGAAATAAACAGCCATAAAAACCACCAAAGAGGGTAAAACTATCTTAACGAATTCTAAAAATAGCTGTTCCCACTCCATTTATCTATAATTTAAAAGCAAATTAAGTTAACAATAGTTTTTATTCGCAAAACAGTATTTAATTTACGATAATAACAAATATACCAAAAATTATTTTCCAAACAGTACTGTCAGTAGAATGACAAATAAACTAAATAATTACCAACCCCTAAATTATTCTTGCAATTGCATAAGAAATCTCTTAGATTAGCGCCCCAAATAAATTGCAGTAATAGCAAGCAATTGAAGCAAACATATCAATATTAATAAAAACGTAATAAAATGAAAAAAACTTTACTCCTAACAATGATTTTTGCTTTTACCGGTCTTTGTGTTTTTGCGCAGTCCAATAAAAATATTGTGACTCACAAAGCAAAGCCTGCCGGCATGTATTTAGATCATGCAGCAAGTAAAAGTGCTGGAATACCGTATAGTGTTCCTGTAGTTCCTATTGGCAAATCAAGTGCAGCAATTAATGGTGTAATACTTGGAAGTTCAGGTAACTTATACACCATAATTAGCAGCGAATCAAATATGGTTGCTGCTGACCAAGATTTGAATACTATTGTTTTCATTCACAGAAATGATCCAGATTTTTTTGGTGGTGATGTAGGCATGTACCGTTTCGATGTTTCGATGGACGGTGGTGCAACATGGTCATCAAACAATGGTGTAGTAAATCCATCAGCAAATGGAACACAAGTAACTCCCAGTGGTGCGGATACATTACATGGAAGGTACCCACAGGTAGCACTTTATAACCCTGAAGGAAATACTGATCCGAATAAAGCATATATGATATATTTCGGACCATACCACACTGGTTCAGGAGGTAACGATATTTGGAACGGAACTTTTTCAGGTGTTGGTAGATTAGATGCAGATTCATCTACTTATACAGAAAGCCATATCTGGAGAAATGAAGGTAACGTGCTTATTCCAAATAGTTTGGTTAAAAGTGATAACAAAGTTTACTGGGCAGTTGATTGGGAATATGATGGAACAACTGCAAATGAAATAGTTGTATATAAAGGCATTTGGAGTGATCTACTTCGGGATGTTTCCTGGACTGTTCATACAACTTTAGACCCAGGACATACTTTAGATAATACTGGTTCCTCAAGTGCAACAGGTCTGCACATCGATTTTGACCCATCAGGAAAAATTGGTTGGATCGCGTTTGTAGGTGATATTTCAGCAACCGGCGTATATAACCCAATTTTTTACAATACTAAAGATGGTGGAAATACTTGGTCAGGTCCAACAGAAGTTCTAATGTCTGCTATTGACACTATTGCAAATAGTCTTGATACTTTAGGAACAGGAGTGCCAACAAGCGGATTTGAAACTGACTTTGTTGTTGATATGAACGGTAATCCTCACTACGGGACAGTTGTAGGTGCAGGTGATGCTTACTCTATTCAATCTTCTCTTACATTAAACATGTGGGATATATATTGGGATGACGAAGCCGAAGAGTGGTCAGCATTATTATTAGATACAGTTTATTCTTTTAGAGCTACACTTGTCGGTGATATTGACTCAGACAATAGAGTTCAATACTCTAAAACTGAAGACGGAAGCGTTCTATTCTTTGGCTGGGCTGATTCTGACCCTGCTGTTAGTGGCGGTGATAACTCTACTCCTAACTTCTTGTGCAAGGCTTGGGATGTTGCCAACCAGACAATGCATCCAACAGTTAACTTTACTGAAGGATCTTCATATGATGGAAGTGCATTATTTATTTCTATCGGTACAACATGCTTAGAAGATTCAGGAAAATATATCATCCCATTAGTAGTTGCTGATCCATGGACAGGTGATCCATTAAAAACAACTGATTACCATTTTCTTCAAGGAATAGAAATGGATGAATCAGGGTTTACCATTGATATGGGAGCTCCTGTAATTGACCTAATTGGAAATCAGTTTGTTACTGTAGTTAAAGATTCAGCTTATAATGATGATGGAGCTACAGCTTGGGATAATGTTGATGGTGACATAACTGACAGTATTGCAACCGTAGATAGTGTAGATAATACTTCAGTGGGTACCTACTCTGTTAGATACAATGTTGTAGATGATGCCGGTTATTGGGCTGAGGAAGTTGTAAGATGGGTAACTGTTGTAGGCGTTAAAGATACTGTTGATCCAACAATCACATTAGTTGGTATGGATACTGTAACCGTTGAATTTGGTGATATGTATAGTGATTCAGGAGCAACTGCTACCGATGCCGTTAGTGGTGATATTTCTGATCAAATTGTTTGGTGGGACAATATGGAAGATACAGTTGGTACATTCATGTTCTGGTACACTGTAACTGACGGTGCTGGTAACCAATCAGACACTATCTTTAGAGTAGTTACTGTTGAAGACAATACAGCTCCTACTTTAGCAATTATTGGAAACAATCCTTATGATTTGGCCAAAACCGCCACTTGGATAGAGCCAGGAGCATTAGCAATTGACAATTTGGACGGAGATATTTCCGACCAAGTAGTAATTGGAGGTACAGTAGATAACAACACTTTAGGTACTTATACATTAACTTATGATGTTACTGATGCTAATGGAAATGCAGCAGCTCAGTTAACAAGAACGGTTAATGTAAAATATTTAACAGCTATAGAAGAGTCTATTAGTGCTGAAGCAATTCAAGTTTATCCAAACCCAACAGCAGGAGCATTCTTATTAGATGTTACAGCTCTTGGAAACAAGAAAGCTGAAGTTGCGATCTTCAACATTCTTGGTGAAAAAGTTAGAATGATCGAAACAAGCAACTTATCAGCTGGTAAGTATGTTATTGATCTTTCTAATGAATCAAACGGAATGTTCATAGTAAGAATTGAAACTGCAGATACAGTTATTACTAAGAAAGTTGTTTTAGACAAGTAATCTAAACCACTATAAGTTGAAAGCCCGGATCATAGATTCGGGCTTTTTTTATTCCTAAAAATAAAGTCATGTTGAGCTTGTCGAAACATGTTAGGCTTCGATAATCCTACCTGTCCGGCAGGCAGGCTCAGCCTGACTGGTATGTGGGTTCAACTTAGCTGATGGCACTTTAGGAAACAGTCTCAAACATAAACAACCAGTGTCATTCTGAACATAGTGAAGAATCTTGTTCACTGATTATCACTATGTAACAAGATCCTTCATTCTTCAGGATGACAGGAAAATGGACTTTTGATCCAGCCTCTTCTAGCTTAAATATAAGACCTATTTTTGTATCTTTCTCAACAAACAAGACGTTATACAAGCATGCGATATTTATTACTTGTCCTAAGTATATTTTTGATCTTTTCTTCTTGTAAGAAAGAAGAACCTACAAAAGAGAAAGTTGATCCTAATGACCTCATTGTTTGGACTGGATATGGGAAAACTGATACTGCCTCTTTTGATAGTGCAGGAATAAATTATGCGCTCTGGATTCCCAATGCCTTTACACCGGACGGAGATGGCTTGAATGATATTTGGGGAGTAAAAGGATTCGGAATAGTTGAATTTAAATTAACTATCATTGATATTTGGGATAATACAATGATCCTAAATTATGATCCCTATACTTATTGGAATGGAAGAAAATACAATTCAGGAGAAATACAACCTGATGGAATATATAATTATGAAATAACTACAACTGATTCTGCTGGAACGCAATATGAATATACAGGAGAATTAATTTTGATGAAATAGCAAAAATGTCATTCCGAATTCCAACCTGCCTATTCGGCAGACAGGTTTACTTAAAAGAGGAATCTTGTATGCAAATAGCTACAAAGTATTAGATTCCTCACATTCGTTCGGAATGACAACATTTAGTTAGCAATTCCTTTTCTACAATTAAACCCTTTAAAAGTGAGGAAAACTTCATGTGCTCCGCCTCTGCCAGAGTCATCTAGATCCCAATCATATCCATAGGAAAGACCAAACTTACCTGTTGCCATTCCTGCAATGAGAACAAGATTATTTCCTGTCCTGTATTTTAACCCCGATATGAGTTCTCTATACATAAAATCAACACCAAAAATGTTAATTCTTGAGTTTTCTTGCATCAAAAAAACGTAATTTGGGGCAATGGCTAACTGTTTTGTGGAATCTAAAGCAAACTTATAACTTCCATACACTGCATATCTTCTAGGTAATGGAGATTTAGCAAAATTTACAAATTGGGATTGATTAGGCTCATGTAAATGAAGAATACTAATTCCACTAGCAAATTGCTCACCATACACTGCTAGTCCAATTGAGAAATCAACAAAAATTCTCATATCATATTCCTGTTGATGCTGACTCTCATAAATCCAACCTCGAACTGGATCTATTTGGTCACCAAAATTCAATTTTGCCAAATCAATTTTTCTTTGATGAAAACCAATATCAAATCCCGTTGCTATTGTAACTTTATCTTTAATATTAGTATGCGGAGCATAACTGAAGTTTAACTCATTGTACTTGAAAATTCCTTTAGCCAAATTATCGTGCTTATAATAAAGTCCTATTCCTCCATGTAAAGACTTCACATATTGGTCATAACTAAATCCTGTGGATAAATAACTACCATCTAATTTTGGCCATTGGTTTCGGTAAAAAACAGAAGCTCTTGAGCAACCCTCACTGCCTGCTAATGCAGGATTGAGATATAATGGATTTGAAAGATATTGGGAGAATTGAATGTCTTGAGCGTTTACAACAAAGGAAGCTACTAAACAGCAGATGAAATAAATTTTCTTTTTCAAAAACCAGGAATTAAAACTGGATGAAATTTAAGTTTCTTTTTCTTATGCTTGATCACACAACCCCATGAAACTTCATGTGCTCCATTAGTGCCATCTTTAGGGTTACCTAATTTAGAGATGGTAGCGTCATAGCTATAGGCAAACCTTGCTCCTAGCATCTCTATACCAGCTGATAATATAAACGAATCACCATTTCGATAATATGTTCCTATAAATCCTTTTTTTCTTTGAAATGTTAAACCCAAATTGATTTGATTGAACTCTTCTTGCTTTTGAAATAACAATAATGAAGTGATCGAAATATCACCCGTGGAGTCACTTCTTAAATAATAAGTAACCCCTCCATGAACACTATATTTGCGCGGCAATGGACTTGATGATGTACTGCCAAAAAATGACTCATCAGGTTCAGCTATATGGTGAACAGCTATACCACCTTGAAAGCTAAATGTGTTCTCAATTTTAGAAGTATTTAATAATACACCTGCAGAAAAATCAGGATATAACACTATGTCCTTGCCTTGTTGTTCTTGAGTTTGATATATCCATCCTCTTCTAGGATCTATTTGGTCACCAAAACGAAGTTTGGACCAATCCACTATTTTTTTCACAAAACCAGCCTGAGATCCTAATCTAATGGTAATAATATCTCCAATATTTATTGGTAATGAATAAATAAAATTAAAGCTCGTATTGATAATTGTGCCTTCTCCGGCTCTATCGGTCAAAGCATATGCTCCAATTCCTCCCTTTATTTTTTCAACGTATTGATCATATGCTACACTATAAGTAACAAATGTCCCACTAAGATTAGGCCATTGATTTCTATAATTATTAGATATTCTGGGAAATTCTTCACTGCCTACAAATGCAGGGTTTAAATATAATGGAGCAGAATAAAACTGAGTATATTCAGGGTCTTGAGCTTTAGCATTTAGAATAAACAGTAAAGCACTTATTACTAGAAATATGATTAACGAAGTTTTGATGATTACTTAAACGGTTACCAACTATAAATGTTATTTTCCTTTATAATACTTCATCGCCTCTGGTAAAAATTCTTTTATCTTCTTGATACGTGTTACATCGCTTGGATGGGTGCTTAAGAACTCGGGAGTTTTACCTGATTTATTAGCCGCCATTCTTTCCCAAAACTTCACTGCTGCATTAGGATTATATCCTGCCAAGGCCATAAATACCAAGCCCATTTTATCTGCTTCTGATTCATGCATGCGTGAAAACGGCAGCATTAATCCAACTGTTGTAGTCGCACCATAGGCACCCATAAATACCTTTTTGGTTTGTTCTGGCTGGCTCGACATGGCTACATTTAAAGCTAGTCCTCCCATTTGAGTTAACAATCCCTGGCTCATTCTCTCATTCCCATGTCGCGCAATGGCGTGTGCAATTTCATGACCCATTACTACGGCTAATCCTGTTTCATTTTTAGTTATCGCTAATAAGCCAGTATAAACCACCACCTTACCTCCAGGCATACACCATGCATTTACTGCTTTATCCTGAACAAGATTAAATTCCCACTTAAAATTCTTAATTCGTTTTGCGTACTTTTTATTTTGCTTCATGAAAACTTCAACAGCTTTAGCCATGTTATTTCCAACCTTTTTAACCATTGAGGATTGATTATTAACAACTGAAGTATGTTTCATAAGAAAATCCCGATAATTAGTTAAACTCATTGTCATTAAAGTACTTTCTGGCAATAAAGCCATTTGTCTACGGTTGGTTATTGGAACTTTAGAGCATGACACAAGAAATGCTACTAAAAGAGCACTAACAATAATTTTTGACATATTCATAGATCGCTAAATTTTCAATATTGTAATATTCTAATTTACAATTAATAATACAATGAATATGCCAATTTAAATAGCATACATAAGAAAAGAATAATAAAGAAAGGAAATGGATAGGATTTTAATCCTCTATTTTGGCAGATAAGCCTCTATCATGCAATCCTTCGCAAACGGGACGGAGTTTCTTAAAGGAACCTTCTTTAACACTACATTTACCCTTGTAATGAGTAATTAAGGTACATTGTTCTGCTTGCAACGGGTCATGCTCGCACACTTCAATAAGTGCTTCTATTACATCATCGAATGTATTCACATCGTCATTAAAAAGAATTAAGTACTTCTCTTTATTGACCTTTTCATTCCGTTGAATTACTTCATCAACTTGCTCTTCAAACATTGTGTTAAACTCCATAAAAATTGTTCTTTGAATTCGTGGCTAATTACAAATATACAAAATGTATTATTTATTTAAAAATTTTTGTGCCTCAGGAATAGTTAGTCTTTCACCATTATAATAAGCAACTACAAAAGCATCCTTTATACCTTGATCAATATATTCAGATCGTTGTTTCATGGCAGCTTCAAAACTATCGTATTTTCCAACTAAATACCTCTTATACCCTACCGGGGAAGTTTCAGTACTAACATTACTTAGCTGATTTACCAATTCCATAAATGATTTCGGTACTATTCCATTTTTAAACGACCCTACCTGTATCACATAAATTGGAGCACCTTTAGATGATGGCATTTCTGCTGAGCTCGCAGGCTCTGTAACATCTTTTGGCTTTACAGGAGCAACAAATGGAATTCTGAATTCTGTTTCTTCCGGTTCTTCAGTATTACTTGTTAAAATAGTTTTCACAGTATAAGCATCTGACAATGGAACACGAGCTCCATCTTTATAAACCACTATAAATGCATCCGGAATTACACTTATCACCTCATTATTACGATAATTATAAGCAGATTCATAATCATCAAATAAGCCTAATGTATATCGTATCAATCCTCCCGTACCTAGGTCCCCACTGATATCATCCACATTGAATTGAGGAAACTTGTCTTTGGTAACAGGATTGCTAAATGCTCCAATTTGCACTTTAAAGAATGTTCCTTCCGGAAGCTCATACTTAACTGGAATGATATTCTGTGCATCCGCATATTTATTGTCATTGATACCAATTTGAGCCAATGCTTCTTTTTCCTTATCTGCAATATCCTTATATGCCATTTGTATATCTGCTCCACTTTCTTGCAATATTGCCAGTGCTTCTCGAAGTGTAATTCTTTTTCCATTAAAAAACGATACCACAAATGCATCATCATATCCAATATTTTGTACTTCTCGCCTTGCTAAATTAGCTGATTCATATGCCCTAAACAGACCCACTGAATATCTTTTGAAGCCCATAGGTGTTGTTTCTGCCATAAGCGGGCTTAAATTTCCAAAAAGATCCTGGGGAATAGGGTTTTTAAATGCCCCTATCTGAACCTTAAATACTAACCCTTCAGGTAATCCTTTATTTACAGGGATAGGCTTTTCTTTAGAATAAGTAACAGGATCAACAGTTGAAAAAACAAACAATTCCTCTTCAGGTTTATAGGTCATTTCAGAAGCAGCTTCTTCTATATTTATAGGCTCAATATTATAAGAAATAGATGGAGCCGATGACATGCTACTACCTGTTTGAGTCCTTGAACTTATTGGCTCTTCTTCAGTTAATGATGAAGTGCTTTCAGTAACTGAACCGTCAGTATCAGGCTCTGTGTTTTGTTCATTGTAAGCCAATTGCTCATTACTTTGAGATTGGGAGTCTTTTGATTTCTTTTTATTTCTACTACCAAACAATCCGCCCATACCAAGATCTAAACTAATACCACCTCCACCTTTGGAAGTCTCGGTTTGATTCGTACCCGAAGTGGTTGTCGACCCCGTATTATTATCGGGACTTTCACTTTGATAAGCAATTTCTGAATCATCAGAAGAAGTAATTTGTTGGCTTTCTTCACTCGTCACAGAACTTTTATTTACTGTAATGTCCTGTGAATAATTTGAAGTTTGTTGTTCACTACTATTATCAAATGTAGTTTCATTATCCAGTTCTAATGAAGAACTTCCAGATGCCAGAACACTTTCTTCCTGGCTTTCTAAAATGCCTTCACTACTTAAGGAACCATCATTTACAATATTATCACTACCAGTTTGTAAATCACTTTGACCATTGCCAGATCCAAATCGCTCAGAAGAAGGTCCTTGAGTAGATGTTTGTGAATCAAATGCTACATCTTCGTCATCCTCACTTGTGTCATCAAAGAAAAAGTCATCATCATCTGAACTCATTTCTGTTTCTAAAGAAGACTCAATTACTAAACCCTCATTTGTTGAACTTTCAGGTTCAGCATCGCTTTGATCATTTCTTAAGCTCTCATTTCCAGAAGAAATTTCCTGGGAAGTAACGGGTATTTCAGAGTGATACGCTACTTCATTTTCATCATCATTTGCATCATCGAAGAAAAAATCATCCGCATCTGTACTCGTTTCTGTTTCTATAGAAGGCTCGAATGCTAAATCCTCATCTTTTGAACTTTCTGTAGCGCTTGTAGTAATATCTTGAGCATCTTCTGAAGTACTTGCCAATACAGATTCTTCTACTTGAGTCCCATCATCGACACCTGTCTTTAAGTTCTTTTTCGATCTTTTTTGAGATTTTCCTGATGCAGCTTTGGATTCTTCAGATGATGACTCAGCAACCAATTGATCAGAAGAATCAGAACTTTCAATTGATGCAAATTCTTCTTCGGAGATACCATCCTCAATTTCATCTAAGAAAAAATCATCCGCGTCATCCTCAACATACTCATCATCTGCATCATCCAAGAACATATCTGCAAATTCCTCATCCTCAAAATCCTCATTATCTGCATCATCCAGAAACATATCTGCAAATTCCTCATCCTCATTATAATCATCATTTATTGCTATATCTTCCTCTACTGAAGATGAAGTTAACACGTCTGAGCTACTTTCAGAAGTTTGGGTACCATACGCTGTTGATTCATAAGTACTATTAAGTCCTTCACTGCTACTTGATGATTCATAAGAAGCTATTTCACGAGACCCTGTCTGGTTAGGGGAACCTTCACTTGATGATTCAGATGATAAATTTTCTGAGGTGTAAGCATTATCAGCTTCATCCTCCACATCGAAAAAATCATCAGTATCTTCATCATCCTCATCACCAAAGAAGAAATCATCTTCTTCGTCATCTTCCATTGCTAAACCATCGGAGGATGATTCATAGGCAAAGGTTTGTTCGACAGGTTCAGCTGAAGAATCATCTACGCTTCCTTTTTCATTGGAACTTACTATTGTTGGATCTGCGTTTTCAACCTTTTTACTTCCTTTCTTATTCTTTTTCCTATTTGCTTTGGAACTACTACTTGAAACAATTTGTTCATTACTGCTAACACTTTTATCAATACCAGCGGAAGAGCGACTTTGCTTCTTCTCTGGTTCGAATTCACCAACGCCACCAGTTTGTTGTACTTCTTTTTTAGCTATATATTCCACTTCTGCAACATATGCCAATTCATATTCTTGCAAATTCTCACTTTCACTTGAAACTTCTTCATTAATAATTTGGGAATCATATGATAACGCATTGTCACTGGACTGATATAATTCTTGAACTGCACTCGCTGTACTTTTCATAACCGCAGACTCATTGTTTTTTCTGACTGAAACCGCTTTCAGCTCTTCTGCATAGGTTACTGCAACAATTGCTTCTTGTGAAAGATCTTCAGCTTCTTCTTTCATCTGCTCTCCTCTCTTTATTTCTGCTTCTTTTTTCGATTCATTTTTTATGTCATCTGCGTCAGCTATTATTTGATCAGCCTCATCATATAGATCTAATGCTTGCTGCCTCAACTTTTTGGAATAGTCAAAAGCAATGGTGGCCTTTTGTTCCTTTTGATTTGCTTCGCTCTTTAATTCTCTTGAATATTCATGCGAATACAACTCAATCTGTTGAAGTTGCTCATCTGTATAAACAAACTCCTCAGGTGTTTTGTTCTTCTCTTTGTGTTGTTCTGTATGGATCTTTTCTACAATTGTAGTTGCTTCATTTGCTTTTACTGCCTTTCTCTCCGATTCCTTTTTTAAATCATTAGCATAGTCATATGACTGTCTTGCTTCCTGCCATTTATCATGCGCAGTTTCTTCAAGTTCTTTTACTTCCTCCAGTTTTTGTTCTTTTTCCTTATCAGAAGATATTGATTCTAGTTCCTTTTCCGCTTCTACAGCTTCAGCTTTGAATTCTTCAGCAATAACTTTTAATTCTTTTGCATTATTAAATGCGATTTCCGCATCAATTGCATTTTGTTGTGAGCTATTTCTAAGTTCCTCTGCAAAGGCAACTATTACATCTATGGATGGTTCTGCTTGAGCCATGCTGGGTTCTGTTTCATCCCCCAATACAATTGTTCCTAAAGAAATTGTTTCATATTCTTCTGCCTCTGCATATTCAATTTCACCCTGTTGATCTACTTCATTCTGCGCAATCACCTCACTCTGATCATCAGAAATGCCTGTACTTTCTGAACTTCTGTCAGAAGAACCGGTTTCTGTTTTTTCCCCTATCGGAGCACTGGCAAGCAACTGTACATCCTTAGCTCCAGCTGGTGCAAGGCTTGTAAGATCTGATGATGGAATCATTACAATTCTGTTGGCCAGTTGCACTGCCTGCATTTTATTTCTATCCTCATAAGCAAAAGTATTGGAAAACTTTTGCCGCCCCACTGTCCCTGCTACCTTAAATTCCTCCTCGAGATCTTCATCAACTTCTGTTTCTACGTATGGATTTGAGAAATCATTAACAAATGCTAACTCCTCTGATAGTTCTGTTCCATTTAAGCTTATTTCTTGATAAATAGGATAAAGAGTGAGTTGAGGTGGTATGGTAATGTCTTGCACTCTAGGCATAAAGCCCTCCGCTTCTATTAAGTACCTATATTCCCTACCAGGAGGAATTAGCAATAAAAACTCCCCATTCATTGGATCAGTGTTAAACACCCCAACCAATTCATCAGTTATTTTATCGACAATAGAAATTTTTGCTTTATTGGGATATGTATCATTATTATTTGTGAAGAATCCCTTTACTACTGTATTACTTATGGAACTTTTAGGGAGTTTGATCTTATATACTTCCATTCTCCCTGGGTTTGTTTCCCGGCCTGATGAGAAATAAGCGTACTCCTGGTCAAAATCAGCAATAAAGAAATTATCATCACCCGCTGAATTAATGGGATAACCTAAATTTTGGGGTTTGGTCCAATATCCTTTTTGGGGATATTCCTGTTCTACAAACTCTGATCTAAAAATATCATACCCTCCCATACTGTTATGTCCTTTCGAACTAAAATAGAGGGTCTTACCATTAGGGTGAAGAGTCGGAGAATCCTCATCATAGGGTGAATTAATCGGTTCTCCAATATTTTGGGGTAACGCCCATTCCTTATTAGGTAATTGATTTACTACAAAAATATCTTTACCTCCTTGACCACCCTCATCTTTACTTGTATAAAACAATTTGTCTTTGTTAAATGCCATAAAAAGAATATCATTTACATTATTCTTAACATCTTCTTTAGATTTATAATGATCAGGTGTTCTTATCACCTTACCTCCTAATGCACTTATGTCATAATGGCCATAAGCAGGTGCAGTGCTGATTTTCTTCTTAGTTGCTATCAATACTTTCTGGTGATTTTGCACATGAACTTTTGCATTATTGCACATTTCAATTTCCCTGTTGATTGATGCAATTCTTGAATCTGATTTTTTAATCAGTCCTTTGAATTTATTATATGCAGAAATAGCATCATCAAACCGATTTGATAAATGATAGGACTGTGCTAAATAGTAATGTACATCCACTGGAGTTTCAGGATCGGTAGCTGCAAACTCTAAATAATCTATAGCCTTAATTCTGTCATCTTTTGCATTCAAAAAGGAGATACCTAAATAATATTGGTAGGTAGTGTTTTTATTGTCAACGCTAGAAAGGTGTGAAAACAAGCGTACAGCTTCAATAAACTCACCTGAGCTGTAAGCTTTACGAGCTTCCTTGAACATAGCTTTCTCATCTTCCAATAATTCCTGAGCCTGAATAGCCACGCTACAAAGAAATAAGGTGAACAAAATGAAGAGTTTATAAAATTTCATATGTATTAATATCTTATAGATTTAGAAACAGTACATTTAGTTGTAAACGAAATATTGAGAGGAAAAGTTTTACTAGGACTCTTTTACGAAACTGAGCAAAAAAGTTACATTTAGACTATGATTAAAAAGCCTCTAATTGCTAGAGGCTTTTCAAACCAAACTTCATTCTACTCAAACACAAACCCTATCGGTTTATAATTATCCGGTTTAAATAAATAGCGGTAACGTAAATATAAATAAGGTGCATACAATAATTGACCCAATAAAAACAAAGAGCGTTTCTTTTAAGTAATAATATTTGCTTCTCATGTTTTTGATAATTTTGTGATTTCTATTATTACTGATATTAACGTCACTAGATAAGATTAGTTAGTAGGAAAAGTAGCAGTTTCTTACAGTAACTTAAATACGGTATATCCTTGATTCGGCTTACCTAATTGTTGGTAGAAAATTTTCAGAAATAGTCTAGACATTTATGAATTTTACAAAGATTTTTGTAAAAAGATAATTCCAAAATAAATATGCAATATAACCTCCCGATTTAGACTTATATCTTACATGAGGCAAGAAAGAATTCTAAAAAAATTACAGATTAATGGCTCTTCTTTTTTCTAAGATTGGCCTTGTTTTCTTCTCCTCTAAAAAGACGGCCAATATTTTTGTGATGAGTAATTAGAACTAACAGCGAAACACAAACGCCAAATATTAAAAGCGGTTGATCTTGGTTTTTAAAAACATACACGATAAGTATCGGGAATGCACATGTTGCTATAATAGAACTTAACGAAACATATCTTGTAAGGTAAAGCAGTAAAATAAATATTAGTGAACAAGTTAGTGCGGCCGGCCAGTGAATTGCTAGAACCATTCCAAATAAGGTTGCTATGCCTTTACCTCCTTTAAAACGAATATACAATGGAAAGATATGTCCAAGAACTGCAATAACACCTAAAATGATCTTCCAGATAATCATCTCTTCGGAAGAATAAACGATATTTGGATTAAATGTAAGTAAGCTTGCTGCAAACCATCCTTTCAATACATCTATCAACAATACCGGGATTCCTGCTTTTTTTCCTAATACACGAAATGTATTACTGGCACCAGGGTTCCTACTTCCTTCTTCTCTAACATCCACTCCAAATATGGCCTTCCCAACCCATACAGATGTTGGTATGGAGCCTATTAAGTAGGCCAATAAAATTGAAACAATATGATATTCAAAAACCATCATTACCAAAAGGGTCAATTGCAAAGGTACGGATTAATTCTATTCGATAAACCCAATTCTATTTAAGAAGTCAGTTTTTTTCTTTGAACTGGATATGATATACTGGTATCCAACTCCATCTACTTTTTTCAATTTTTTATTTTTAGGCTTAGTATTCGTGATAAAATCATTAAATTTCTTATTAGAAGAAAAAGCTTCCATGATCTGTTTGCGATACCTGAAGTAGTACCAAACACCATCAGATGGCTGAATATACAGATTTAGTATATCATCATTTTTCCTTCGGATAATTTCCAGTGCTCCTTTTAAACTTTTGTTGATTATTTTATCATTGATATTGCCTAATCCTATAGTATTCTTTTTGCCAATTGATATGTACGATCTCGAAGCAGGGTTCCATTGAAGTTGCAAGTCTGTAAACACCAATGACTTTTTGAACTCCGGAATCACTTTTACCACATTTCCGTTTAACTGAATTTCAGCTATCATTTTCATACCCTTTTTAGGTCCTATCAACTCTACAATATTTTTTTCTAAAATTGTTCTATCTAATCTGCACTCAGGTCTGTCAAAAGCATATTTTAAAATATCCTTGGACATCTCCCGCATTGCTTCTTCATTGAAAAAGAAATTCAATGTTAACAACACATCCAATATCGTGGAATTCTCATTGATGTTGTAGACTATACTTCCAACCGATTGCATTTCTATCTGCCCATAATCAGTACCAAGGTCAAGTTTTCCCTCTCCATATATTATATCCTTTTTATCATTGAAGCTTAAATAATTTCCAGCCAAGGCACTATTCAAGATCTTATTTTCGTCACCAATTCTAAATTCATCGGTGTCTTCATCATACATAACCAAACCATTTACGGTAAATATATCAACATCGGATTTGTCCTTCTTTGTCATAATAAAGGTAGGATAGATATACGGATCGGGATCTCCTTGCAATTTTGGCTCAGGCATGAAGTGCATCCCTACAAACAGATGATCTTTCTTTTCATTTATTGGTTCATTGATCTTGATATACATAGAGCCGGGATCAACTCGCTGATCAATTTTAAACCAGTCTGTTGCAACACCATAATGTTTCTGATCCAACTTTACAAATCCCTTAAATTCCAAAAACTCTTCGCTAGAAGTCAAAACAACTTTTCCTTTGTATAGGAATTTAGGGTTTAAAATAAAATTCATGGACTCCCTAATATCCCCATTCGCAAAAGAATGTAAAGAAGTGTCTACGTCCACTTCCTTAAAATAAAAAGTCTTCATTTGGTTATCCTTAGTTACATAATCATAACTTCCTGATCCTCTGTATCTTTTTCTTCCTAAAATATTTACCGTTGCATCATAAATTGTATGATATTTTGTACTTGTATTGGCAACAATTCTGGAATTTATTAAAGTTTCCATTTTAGCCTTTTTTTGTATTACTACTTTTCCACTTTCAGGTATTATGATAGCATCAGCAACCAAAATTTCAGGAACTTGTTCACAATAAATAACATAATCGACCAAATCGTAAGTTGCCTTTGGGGCACTAAACCGTAATGAATCTTGTTTCGGATGGGTGGAAGTAAAATAGGAATCTTCAATATTTGCTGAAGGTGGAGTTTCAAACCCAAGCTTTTTCTGATCCATTTCCCAGGTAAATCCTTTAAAAGAACCTATATACTGGTTGTACGGAAAAATAACCATAGAGGATTCTATATCATTTGACTTAAACTTCCCAATTCTTTCTTTCAAGTCCAGGTCCGCAATTACTCCTCTTGAATCAAACGCCAAGTTGTCTTTATCGTTAGATATTAACCTAAAATCGGAAGTATCCGCATGATACGTTTCTTTTCGAAATATCATGTAATCGGATTCTAATTCGGAATCTATTAATCTGGCTATTCCATTACCTGATAATTCTTTTGGCGTTAACACCATATCTCCATCAAGAAGTACTTCATCTTCAAACATATGAATAGGAATTCCTTTCTTCATTTTAATATACATACTGTCACGTTTTGGTACCCAATGATTTTGCGTTTCATACGCACTGACTTGGGGAAAAGCAGCCGCACCAAATTGACCTTTCTTCATATCAAATAAATTGGCTTTAAAATTGGCAGAATCAGGTAAAAACAAAAAATTACTGGATTGACTGGAGGATGTTAAGTAGTCTAACTTCCCTCGCCCTCGTAGTCCTTTATTACTAAGATCAATTGCTGCAAAATATTGTCCTTTTCCTTTATAAACCTCATATCCCTCCTCCGGAGTTTGGCTAACAAATCCAAGGGAGTGATCTTCACGTGCTTTTAGCTTTTCTTTGAAATTGGGAAAAATACCAGCGGAAACAAAAGTCCCATCAAATTCCATCGTATTAACATTAAACGTTTCAAGACTATCAATCGTGAATGGCTCAACATGAAAATAGAATTTATTCCTCGCATATAATCCCTTTTGTATTTTCTTCTTATCGTAAAAAACATATGAATCTGTTTCACTATTAAAGATCGGATAATTTTTAAAGTACTTTCTCATCCTGCCCGACTTATTCTTTGGATGATCGATTTGAAGATTTCCTGAAAGTTTTTCCAAAGTTGACTTCATATAAACTTGAATTGGCCGGCCAGCATCATCAAGTTTATCCGTTGGAACTTTAATCTTGACCGAATCCAATTTCTCCATGTAAATTGTAAAATCATCATAATTAAAATCAAAATCTCTTCCGTGGAAGTCAAATCGTTTAGAGACAACTACTCCTGAAAAGATCACATTCCTATTTTTCTTAATAGTAATTGTTTGATGGTTTGGATAAGCGACAATATTCTGAGAATCACTTACGAAAAAATGTGGTACCCCACGTAATTGTAAGTTGCCTGTTTCCAGATCCAATGTCGCATTGGTTCCCTCCGTTAATGAAGTAAAATAAATGGCATCATAATCTTTTCGTCCAGCATTTGATTTAATATAATGCTTCAATTTAGGTCTTATGTGTACTATTTCATCTGAGTAGTCATAATAGATAAATCCTTCATTTGCGAAATCCATTAAAAGTCCCCTAATAGCATCAGG